>JBILYJ010000393.1:0-5246 GCA_044377795.1 Reyranella sp.
CCAGGCGATGCTGTCGGAGCGGCCGGTCTTTGCCTTGCTCCACCGCGACAGCACGGCGGTCGCGATGATCCGTTCGGCCCATGTCGGCGAGGTCCTGACGCTGACCGAGGGTGAGCTGCCGTCAGCCGTTTCCGTGGCGACATCGCTTCAGGGCTTCATCGAGCGGCCTGCCTATGAGGCGGCCTCGGTGGATCGCAGCGCCTTCGAGGGCTATTCGGCGCGCGAGTCGACGCGTCTGTTTGCCGAGGCGCTGGACCGGGCCTGCGCGCGAAGCGTTCGACCCACGGTGTAGCATGAGGCGACGCATCGGCTTCCTGGTCAGCCATCCGATCCAGTACTACACGCCGTTCTTCCGCGAACTCGCGCAGCGTTGCGATCTCACGGTGTACTTTGCCCATCGGCAAGACGCGATCGGGCAGGGGCAGGCGGGCTACGGCGTCGCCTTCGATTGGGATATCGATCTCCTGTCCGGCTATGAGAGCCGGTTCCTGACGAATGTGGCCCGTGTGCCGTCGACCCAGTCCTTCGCGGGATGCAACACGCCCGAGATCGCCGACCGGATTTCGGAGGGCCGCTTCGATGCCTTCGTGGTGCCGGGCTGGTCGCTTCGGGCCTATTGGCAGGCGGTGAGGGCCTGCCGGCGCGCGCGCGTGCCGGTCATGGTGCGGGGCGATTCGCAGCTCGCGGGGCAGCGCGGAGGGGCGGCCGGGCGCATCAAGGGCGTGGTTTTCCCGCACCTGCTGAAGCAGTTCGACGCCTGCCTGTACGTCGGCCAGCGCAATCGCGAGTATCTCGAACACTAGGGCGTGCCGGCCGGCCGGCTGTTCTTTTCGCCCCACTGCATCGACAACGACGCCTTCAAGCGTGGAAGCGACGCGGCGCGTGGGGCCGGCGGCCCGGGGGCGCCGGGCGGACGCCGCCGCGTGCTGTTCGTCGGCCGGCTGGTGGAAAGCAAGCGGCCGCTCGACGTGGTGCAGGCCGTCGCTCGGCTCGTCGCGGCGGGGATGCCCCTCGAAGTCGTCGTTGCAGGGGCTGGAGAGCTCTCGGGCAGGATGGAAGAGGCTGTCCGCGCCGGCGGCGTGGACGCGCGCTTCCTGGGCTTCGTCAACCAAAGCGGGTTGCCGTCCGTCTATGCGTCGTCCGACGTGGTCGTCCTGCCGTCGACCGCCGTCGAGACGTGGGGCCTCGTCGTCAACGAGGCCATGGCTTGCGGCGTTCCGGCGGTGGTGTCCGATGCCGTCGGCTGCGGGCCCGACCTTGTCGCGCCGGGGATCACGGGGGCCGTGGCGCCGCTCGACGACGTGCCGGCGCTGGCCACGGCGATCGCATCTGTCCTCGCGCTCGACATTGAGATGATGCGCCGCGCGCTGGCCGCGCGCATGGAACTCTATTCGCCGGCGCGGGCCGCCGAAGGCCTGCTCGAAGCAGCCCATGCCCTTGCCTCCGGGAACCGGCTAAGGTGATGTTGTGAGCGACATATCCGTCGTCATTCCGACCTTCAATCGCCTGTGGGCCTTGCCGCAGGCCGTCGACTCGTGCCGGTCCTCCGGCGGGAACGTGGAGATCGTCGTCGTCGACGATGGCAGCACGGATGGGACATGGGACTGGCTGCAGGCCCAGCAGGACATCGTCGCCGTCCGCACCGACAACTGGGGCAAGGACTGGGCGGTCGAGACAGCGCTCCAGGTGGCACGGGGCGACTATGTACGCTTCCTCGATTCCGACGACTGGCTTTGCGAGCATGCCAATGAACGCCAGCTCGCGCTCGCCCGCGAGACCGGTGCCGACCTCGTCGTCGCCGGCTACGAAGATTACGACGACGGAACCGGGGAGCGGCGGGTCAACCCGTGGGACGATTGCGACGACTTCATTGCCCAGCAGCTCGGCGAGGGCTGGTCATCCCACTATTCGGCCTTCCTGTTCCGCCGCGACCTGATCCGCGGCATTCCGCACCGTCAGGATTTCGCGCTGCGCGACGACCGCCTGTTCATCCTCGAGGTCGCACTGCGCCAGCCGCGACTGGCCGTCTATCGCGAGCCGGCCTTCGTGCACCGCCGTCATGCCGGCGAGCGGCTGCAGCATACCGCGGGGTTCAAGCGTGATCTCGGCTTCTGGACCCACATCTCGCTCTATCGCAAGACGCTTGGGCTGCTCGAAGAGCGTGGTGAACTCACCTTGCGCCGCAAGCGCGCCGCCATTCGCATGCTGTGGCCCAATGTGAGAGCGTTCGCGCGCGCCTATCCACGTGAAGCCGCGGAGGTCGTGGACTGGATCTACCGGCTCGATCCGGAGTTCGTGCCGCCGGTGCGTCCGGCGCTGGCCTTCGCCTACAAGGTGCTGGGATTCGCCACCACGGAGCGGTTGCTGCGGCTGAGGACGCTGCAGCAATGACCTCGGCGGCAGTCGGCGCGTCGGGTACTGCGGGCGAGGGCAAGCGGCTTCGCATCGTGCACTGTGTCGGCTTCTATTTTCCCGACTCGACCGGCGGCACGGAGGTCTATGTCCGCGACCTGGTGTCGGCGCTGTCGCGCCATTCGATGGACGGCACGATCATCGCTGCGACCGATGGCGCCTATGATCGGTATTCGTGGAACGGCGTGGAGGTCGTCCGCTATCCGATCGACGCGCCGGAGATTCAACGCGTGCGCGACAAGGACGTGCGCAAGCGGCGCACGATGTTCCAGGAGATCGTCGAGGCGGCGAAGCCGGACCTGTTCCATCTGCATTCCTGGACGAGTGGCGCCGGCCTGCGCCATCTCCGGCAAGTGGCGCGGATGGACATTCCCAGCGTCGTCACGATGCACGTGCCGTCGCCGATCTGCATGCGCGGCACCATGCTGCTCAACGACGAACGCCCTTGCGACGGCCTTATAGACGACCGCCGTTGCGCCCGGTGCTGGGCCCTCGACCGCGGCCTGCCGGCGCCGGCAGCCTATCTGGTGTCGCAGCTCCCGCGATGGGATGTCACCGACAGCGCGATCTCGCGCCTCTCCCAACGCGCGGCCACGCTGCTTTCGGCGCGGGCGGCCGCCGCCACGAAAGCGCGGCAGCTGCGCTCGATGGCCACGCTCAGCGAGCGCATCGTGGCGCCCAGCGAATGGGTGCGGGCCGCGCTGGCGAAAAATGCGATTCCTCCGGAGAAAGTGGTGGTGTCGGGGCAGTCGGCAAGTGCGGAGTTTTCACTCCGCAAGCAGCGACCGTTGCAGGGTGTCGACCGCCGGGAGATCGTAATCGGATTCCTCGGCCGGCTCGAGCGCTACAAGGGCGCCGACATGCTCGTGCGGGCGCTTGCCGAGCTGCCCCATGATCTGCCCGTGCAGTTGCGCATCGCTGGTGTTGGTCAGGATGCCCGCTTTGCCCGTCGAATGGAGGAGGCGGCCCGGAAGGATTCGCGCATTCAGCTGATGGGGCTGGTCGAGCACGAAAAGGTGCCGGAGTTCCTGGCGGACATCGACGTGCTTGCGGTGCCGTCGCGCTACATGGAGACCGGGCCCATCGTCGTGCAGGAGGCACGCGCGCTCGGCATCCCGGTAATGGGCGCCGACCTCGGCGGCATCTCCGAGCGCGTCCATCATGGTGTCGACGGATGGCTGTTGCCGTTCGACGACCCCAAGCCATGGGCCGAAGCGATCCGGGTCGCCGCCACCGATCGTGCCGAGGTGGCGCGATTGTCGAGCAACATGCATCGCACGCGCTCGATCGACGATGTGGCGTCGGACATGGCCAAGCTCTATCGCGAGATCGTAGTTGGTCGGCCGCAAACCGGCAGGGCGTCGTCCTAGTGCCGCCGCGCGCACCCCTCAATCTCTTCTACGAAGAGCAGGATTCCGATCGCTGGCTGCCTTTTGATCGCTATCCCCGGCGCATGGTGCGCTGGGCACTGCGTGGTCCGAAGCAGCCCGGCGGGACGATGCGCGTCTACCTCAATCTGTGCGAGGGCCTTGACCGTCTGAACGTGCCGTACCGCGTGAACGACTATGGTCACATCCGAGAGAATCCGCACGAGTTGGCCTGCGTGGTCGGCCAGCCGCACGTTCTGGCGAAGATTCCGCTGGAAACGCCCATCCTGTTCGGCACGTCGATCTACAGTCACCCCAGCGACGATCCGGGCCTGCTGCGTCGCCGCAATATCTGCCGTGTCCTGGTGCCGAGCCCTTGGGTCGAGCGGATGTTCTCGGCCGTCTGGCCGGGCAATGTCAGCGTCTGGCCCTCCGGCATCGACACGGATCGCTGGTCTCCGTCGAAGCGCGCGAACAAGGACGTTGACGTCCTCATCTACGACAAGCTGGTCCGGCATCGCAGCCGCTACATGCGCACCATCGTCGAGCCGTTGCTCGACGAGTTGCGGCGTCGCCGCCTCACCGTGGAGATGCTTCGATACGGCTTCTATCGCGAGGAGCGGCTGCACGATCTCAGCCGGCGCACGCGAGCTACCATCTACCTCAGTCATCACGAGACGCAGGGCCTGGCCGCGCAGCAGATGCTGGCGTCCGACGTTCCGCTTTTTGCCTGGGACCAGGGCGGACTGTGGAAAGACCCGAAATATGCGCCGAATCTGGTTCGATTCGGGCCCGTGACCTCGGTGCCGTACTGGGACGAACGGTGCGGCATGAAATTCAAGGGTGGCGGCGACCTCCTGCCGGCCTTCGACAAGTTCTGGTTCGGCGTGGAGGCGGGTCTCTATGCGCCGCGCGAGATGATTGCCGAGAATTTCACGCTCGAAGGCCAGGCGATGGCCTATCTGACGCTGGTCGACAAATACGGCGCTAAGTGACCGGCGGCGCGCGTCGCTTGCCCTTCAGGAGGCGAAGCAACGCGCGCGGCAGACCAAGCTCGACAAGGAACCGGCGCGAGACGTCTAACAGGCCGTAGGCAAGCGCCCTCAGGTTCGCATTGGCGTGCACCACGATGCGGTAGTTCATGTCGATCGAGTCGGTGTACCAGGTCTTGTAGGCACCCAGGGTACGCATGAAGTCGAACTTCGTGCGGGTCTTCGCGTAGTGGTCGACGAGGGCGAGCAGCAGCACCGCGCCGACACGATCCTTCTCGAACGCCCGATCCCGGGCTGGCATGTAGTAGTAGGCCTTGCGGTCGTCGGCGAAGCCGAAGTGCCCCGCCGCGATCTTTCCCGCCGACGTGACGACGGAGAGATCGATGTGGTCCCGCATCCCTTCGCTGGCGACCAGGGCATCGAAGAATTTCCCCTCGTTCTCCCGGCCCAGGGGACTGCCGGGCCAGGTCCGGAC
>JBILYJ010000394.1:0-5236 GCA_044377795.1 Reyranella sp.
CCTTGCCTTCCATGCGGAGGAAGCCGGTGGTGCGGGTCGAGGACGGCCCGCCATCGACATAGAGGATGTCGTGATGGCGGCCGTCGGAATGCAGCGCGTTGGCGAGGATGCCCCGGTCGCTCGACGAACCGGTGCCCTGCTCGCCCCTGAGCACGATGGCGCCAGCGCCGTCGCCGAACAGCACGCAGGTGCCGCGATCGTCCCAATCGAGGATGCGCGAGAAGGTCTCTGCACCGATCACCAGGGCAGTCGAAGCGAGGCCGCTCTTGATGAGGCTGTCGGCCACCGAGACGCCGTAGACGAAGCCCGCACACACCGCCTGGACGTCGAACGCCGCACCCTTGGTCATGCCGAGGGCGGCCTGCACGCGCGTCGCGGTGGCGGGAAACGTCTGGTCCGGCGTCGCCGTCGCCAGGACGATCAGGTCGAGGTCGGACGCCTTGAGCCCCGCATGGTCGAGCGCGCGCTGTGAGGCCTTGATGGCGAGATGGGACGTGAACTCGCCCTCTGCCGCGATGTGGCGCTGACAGATGCCGGTGCGCTGGCGGATCCACTCGTCGGTGGTCTCGACGGACTTCGACAATTCTTCGTTGGTGACGACGCGCTCGGGTAGATACGAACCGCAGCCCTGGACGACAGAACGAATCACGCAGTTCCTCCGGTGGCCTGCAACGACGCAGCCGGCGTTTCGGCCGCCGAGGTTATCTCGTGCAGCCGTGCCAGCCCCTCGACGAGCTTGCTCTTGTATTCGTAACGGACCAGGTCGACCGCAACGCCGATCGCATAGGCGAAACCCAGCGCGTCGGTGCCGCCGTGGCTCTTCACGCAGACCCCGTCGAGGCCGAGGAACACGCCGCCATTGTAGCGACGCGGATCAACCCGCTTGCGCAGTTTCCGCCACGCACCGGCTGCGAACAGGTAGCCGATCTTGGCGAAGGTAGATGTGCGGAAGGCGTCGCCCACGAACTGGAACGTCAGCTTGGCGGTGCCCTCGATCGCCTTCAGCGCGACATTGCCTGTAAATCCGTCGGTGACCACGACGTCGGTCACACCGGCACCGATGTCGTTGCCTTCGACGAAGCCATGGAAATTGACCGGCGAGCCTTCGCGGCGCAGCCACGCCGCCGCCTGCCGCAACTCCTCGTGCCCCTTGAATTCCTCCGAGCCGACATTCAGCAAACCGACTTTCGGGGCGTCGAGGCCGAGCAGCGCCTGCGCGAACACGCTGCCCATAACGGCGAACTGCGCTAGGTTTTCGGCATCGCATTCCAGATTGGCGCCGAGATCAAGCATCACGGTCTCGCCCCGCGACGTCGGCATGAAAGAAGCCAATGCCGGCCGGTCTGCGCCCTCGAGCATGCGCATCGCGAACATCGAGATGGCGAGAAGCGCGCCGGTATTGCCGGCCGACACGATCGTGTCGGCACGGCCCTGTGCCGCCGCCTCGACCGCCATCCACATGCTGGACTTGCGGCGGCGGCGCAACGCGAAGGCCGGCTTGTCGTCCGCCAGCACCGCGTCTTCCGACGGAACGATCTCAAGCACCTGCGCGAGCCCCTTGCGCTTGTCGACAAGGGCCTTGAGGCGCGGCTCATCACCGAAAAGCAGGAACGACGTGCCGGGATAGCGCTCGCGGGCGATGTCGGCGCCGTTCACGATGACATCGGGAGCGTGATCGCCGCCCATGCCGTCGAGTGCGAGTACGATCTTCTTCGCACTCACCGTCGCGCTCCGCCTGTCGAATGCCAGCGCATTGCCGGCGGCGTGCGTCTGACTACTTCTCGGCCGACGCGGTGTCGGCCAGGACGGGCATGTCCTCGCGGTAGTAGCCGCAATGCGAGCAAACCATATGCGGACGCTTCAGCTCACCGCAGTTCTTGCATTCAATGAATGCCATGGTCGGCAACGCATGGTGCGAGCGACGCATGTTGCGGCGGGACTTCGAAACCTTTTTCTTGGGAACTGCCATGACGATCTCCACGACGAGGGCCGCGACCGCTTTATACAAGCGGTGCATGCCCCCAAAAAAGCTGCAGCCGCGCTCTATAGGCGCGGCGGGCGGCCTTCTCTAGCCAAAACGTCTTACCGCCGCAACAGTTTACCGGCCGCGGCGTGGCTTGTCCTTCAAGGCCGCCAGACCGGCGAAGGGATGCCGGCGCTGCTCGGGTGCCGCGCGGCGGGCCCCACCCTTCGGCTTGGGCAGTACGTCCTCGAGCCTGATTCCGGGCCGCCTCGGGTAGGGATCGGCCGTCAGCGACAGCTGTTCGGCCACGAGTTCGCCGACATCGAGCATGTTTCCAGCGAGGGGCTCCGGCGCATCGCCCTGTGAATTCAGGAGCGCTTCCCCGCTTTC
This sequence comes from Reyranella sp., assembly GCA_044377795.1. Taxonomy (GTDB): domain Bacteria; phylum Pseudomonadota; class Alphaproteobacteria; order Reyranellales; family Reyranellaceae; genus Reyranella. Next base: position 2,354 of record JBILYJ010000394.1, read on the forward strand.
GGGGTCGCGTTCCTCGGCCACATCCTCGGCGAAGACGAGCCGGAAGGCATCGTCCAGCTCCTGCGTCACCGGGTCAAGACTGAGGATGCAGGCCTGGACGATGCGGCCCTTTAGACGTCCCTCGACGACGACCTGTCCTCCCGGACGACGGTCCACCGTCACCCGCGCCGAGAAGGCCGGCAGGCCCAGAAAGCCGAAACGCTTGGCCAACGCATCTCGCTCGCTTTCCGCCGCGGAAATCTCGAGCGCCGTTCCGTTGGTGCCGAGCTTGTCCAGATCGACCATCCGCTCAATTTCAGATTTGACTGTTTTTTCTGAGGCTTGTGTCATTTTATGAATTCACTTTATCAAGTCGTTGCGGGCCGTTGTGCCGAGCGATCTCGCGTAGTTACGAACATAAGCCTCGAGCCGAACCACGGCTTCGGAATCCTGCGGCGACGTACCGCCATAGGCATTGCGGCGCAAGACCTCGGCAAGCGGCGTCGGACCGCCACCGTTCAGCGCCTCGCGATAGGCCAGCGCACGGCCGTGCAGGCCCTCCGCCATGATCTTGATACGCCGGCCGACCCCGAGGTCCTGGATACCGATCTCGCGCAGCGTGAGGTCGAGATGGCGGAACATGGCGTCGAAGAAGGCCTGGGACAATGCCTCGCCGTCCGGCTCTCGCCGCAGGCGATCGATCACCAGCGCCGCATGGAGCGCCAACGAATCGAAGCGGCCGTCCAGCGTGTCGGGGATACCGCAGTCCTCGAACAGTTCCGCCATGCGCGCCTGCTCGGCCACGCGCTTGTAGAGGGCGGCGGCGAAATCATCCTCTGGCTTGCGTCGACGGAACACGAACGACTCCCTCCCCAGCTGGTCGCAGGACAACCGGTTGACCCGGCCCCTTCATCGCGACATCTTGCGGTCCCTCTTCCCGCAAAGCCAAGAAGCAGTCCATGCGTCGCACCGCCCCGCTCGCCCTCGCTGGCGCCCTCGCCCTTTCCACCCTTGCGCTGGGCGGCTGCGAGAACACTGTCTACCAGCGCGGCTTCGCCGCGACGCCCGGTTCGGTCGAAAAGCTTGAAGTTGGCGCCCAGAGCCGCGAGGACGTGGTCCGCCTGATCGGATCGCCCTCGGCTGTCGCGACCTTCAATCCGAACATCTGGTACTACATCAGTCAGACCCAAGAGTACTGGGCCTACACCAAGCCTAAGATCAGTTCCCAGAACGTGATCCAGGTCACGTTCAGCGAATCGGGCCGCATCGAAGCCATCAAGAACTTCGACCTCAAGGACGCACAGGACATCCAGATGGTACAGCGCATCACGCCGACCTCCGGCAAGGAACTCACGATCCTCGAGCAGGTGCTGGGCAATGTCGGCCGCTTCACCGGCCCCAAGCAGCAGGGCGGCAGCAGCCCCGGCGCGCCGACCAGCGGCGGCGGAATCTAACGGCTCGGCCGCGCCTGGCCTGACCTGGCGCCCAATGGGCCCCTCAAAGAAAAAGCCCCGGCCTTTCGGCCGGGGCTTTTCGTTGTGGATGTTTTCCGCCTGCGCTCAGTGCGCCAGGACGGCGAGGAGCAGCAGCGCCACGATGTTGGTGATCTTGATCATCGGGTTGACCGCCGGACCCGCCGTATCCTTGTACGGGTCGCCCACGGTGTCGCCGGTCACCGCCGCCTTGTGGGCGTCGGATCCCTTGCCGCCGAAATGGCCTTCCTCGATGTACTTCTTGGCGTTGTCCCAGGCGCCACCACCCGCCGTCATCGAGATGGCAACGAAGATGCCGGTGACGATCACGCCGAGCAGCATCGCACCGACTGCCGCGAAGGCATCGGCGCGCCCGGCGATCGCCGAGATTACGAAGAACAGCACGATCGGCGACAGCACCGGCAGCAGCGACGGGATCATCATCTCCTTGATCGCCGACTTGGTGAGCATGTCGACGGCGCGGCCGTAATCCGGCCGATCCGTGCCCGCCATGATGCCGGGCTTTTCCTTGAACTGCCGGCGGACTTCCTCGACCACCGCCTGCGCGGCGCGACCGACGGCCAGCATCGACATGCCGCCGAACAGGTACGGCAGCAGGCCACCGACCAGCAGGCCGACCACGACGTACGGGTTCTTGAGCGAGAAATCGACCGCCGTAACACCCAGCTTGCCCGCGGCGATGAAGTAGTCGAGGTCCGAGGTGTAGGCGGCGAACAGCACCAGTGCACCTAGGCCAGCCGACGCGATGGCGTAGCCCTTGGTGACGGCCTTGGTGGTGTTGCCGACCGCGTCGAGCGCATCGGTGTTCTTGCGCACTTCCTTCGGCAGGCCCGCCATTTCAGCAATGCCGCCGGCGTTGTCCGTGACAGGGCCGTAGGCATCGAGGGCAACGATCATGCCCGCGAGCGCCAGCATGGCGGTCGTGGCGATGGCGATACCGAAGAGACCGGCCAGGATGTAGCAGGTCACGATGCCGGCGCAGATCAGCAGCGCCGGGCCGGCCGTGGCTTCCATCGACATCGCCAGACCGGCGATGACGTTGGTGCCGTGACCGGTGACCGAGGCCTGCGCCACGGCCTTCACGGGGCGATAGTCTGTGCCGGTGTAGTACTCGGTGACCCAGACGATCAGGCCGGTGATTGCCAGACCGACCAGCGAGCACCAAAACAGCGACATGCCGGTGAACGAGCGATCGCCAACCGTCAGGACCGTGCTCATGCCGACCAGCCGGTCGGTGGCGAAGTAGATGGCCGGGATCGACAGCACGGCGGCCACGATCACGCCCTTGTACATCGCCCACATGATGTTGCCGTCCGAGCCCAGGCGGACGAAGTAGGTGCCGATGATCGAGGTGATGATGCAGGCGCCGCCGATGACCAGCGGATAGGCCATCAGTTTGCCGACGAGGACC
>JBILYJ010000037.1:0-19953 GCA_044377795.1 Reyranella sp.
TGATCGCCTGGAGGGTCGGCAGGTCGCCGGTGTTCTTCTCCTCGGCCCACAGGCCGGTCAGCACCGCGTGCGCGACCTTGATCGCGTCCGCCATGCGGCCCTCCTCGCGCAGCGCGATCACGCACTTGGCGGCCGGCACCTCGTTGGCGGGAAAGAACTTGGGCTCGAGGGTCGTCTTCACGCCGAGATGATCGCGCCAGCGCTTCAGCTCCATCATGCGATAGGCCTGACGCTGCGGCGCGCGCTTGGGCAGGGGCAGGCCACCCGAGACCGCGAAGACCGAGCCGAAATCGACCGGCCAGATCGTGACCGTCGCGCCGTGCTTCTTCACCATGGCGTCGAAACGCGCGGACCCGAGATAGGTCCACGGCGAATTCAGCGAAACGTAGTAGTCGACGTGCTTGCCCATGAGTTCCCCCGGAAAGGCGTTCGTTGGCGCGGACTGTGGCGCAAAGCCTGTCGATACGCCATCTTCGCGAGGTGAGCAGAAACCCCGATTCCGAGCGAGCTATCGCCATCACCGGCGGCGATGCTGCCTATTTCGACCTGATGCGCGACTGCATCGAGTCCCTGCAGGCGACCGGGCCGGGCCGGGCGCTGGCGCTGGGTGTCCTCGATTGCGGACTGACCGAAGAGCAGCGCGACTGGTGCCGCGAACGCGGCGCCACCCTGGTGGTCCCGCAATGGGATTTCGACTTTCCGGGCCGCGAGTCGTTGAAGGACGGCTACAAGGCGCTGACGGCGCGGCCGTTTCTGCCGCGCTATTTCCCGGGCCACGACCTCTATCTCTGGATCGACGGCGACTGCTGGGTGCAGCAGGGCGATGCGGTCGCCCTGTTCCTCGCCGCCGCCCGCACGGGCGCGCTGGCCGTGGCGCCCGAGATCCACCGTTCGATGCGGCACTACCGCCATGCCTGGAAGGAATTCTCCACGATCAACGGCGCGGCCTTCGAAGCCTGCTTCGACCGGGAAACGGCCGAGCGGCTGATCCGCTACCCGCTGATCAACGCCGGGATCTTCGCCCTCGCGGCCGACACGCCGCACTGGCAGGGCTGGGCCGGGCTGCTCGGCGAGGCGCTGCAGCGCTCGACGAACATGACCGACCAGGTCGCGCTCAACGTGCTGGTCTACGACCGCGGTTACGCCTGCGAGCCGCTGCCCAGCCGCTGCAACTGGCCGGTCCATCACGCCACGCCGGCATGGGACGCCGGCCGCGGCCTGTTCGTCGAGCCGGCCATGCCCTACGAGGCGCTCGGCATCCTGCATCTCACGATCTATACCAAGCGCTTTGCGACCCTCGACGTGCGCGAGATCGGCGGGGCGCACCCCGGCCAGGTCCGGGCGCGCTCGTTGCGCTGGCCGGGCCGAACCGCCATATAGCGCCGCATGGCCGGAACGCCTTTCCTCAAGATGCACGGGCTGGGCAACGACTTCGTCGTGCTCGACGCGCGCGGGCATGCGCTCGATCTGACGGTGCCGCGCCGGCGCGCCATTGCCGACCGCCGGCTGGGCGTCGGCTGCGACCAGCTCATCGTGCTGGAGCCGCCGACCGAGTCCGACGCCGACGTCTTCATGCGCATCTACAATCCCGACGGGTCGGAGGCGCAGGCCTGCGGCAACGCCACGCGCTGCGTCGCCTCGGTGGTGATGGACGAGCGCAAGTCGGACGATGTGACGATCCAGACGGTCGCCGGCCTGCTCGAATCGCAGAAGGTCGGTCGCGGCGCCAACGGACTGCCCGTCATCTCGGTCGACATGGGGCTGGTGCGCATGGACTGGCGCGAGATCCCGGTCGCGACCGCCTGCGACACCCGGCACATGCCGGTCGGACTCGGACCCTTGCAGGACCCGGTCGGCACCAATGTCGGCAATCCGCACGCGACCTTCTTCGTCGACGACCTTGCTGCGATCCCGATCACCGAGCTGGGCCCGAAGCTCGAGCACGATCCGTTCTTTCCCGAGCGCGTGAATGTCGGCGTGGCGCAGATCATCGGAGAGAACAAGCTGAAGCTCAGCGTCTGGGAGCGCGGCGCGGGCCTCACGCTCGCCTGCGGCTCGGGCGCCTGCGCGGCCGGTGTCGCCGCGGCGCGGCGCGGCCTCACGGGCCGCAAGGTCGACGTCGTCGTCGAGCACGGCACGCTCACCATCGAGTGGCTGCGCGACGACCATGTGTCGATGACCGGCGGCATCGCGCTCGCCTACAGGGGCGAACTCGACCGCTCCCTGCTTTCCTGAGGTGCCGTGGTGAGCGAGACGGAACCCGAGAAGAAGGGCTGGTTTGCGCGGTTGCGCTCCAAGGTGGCACCGACCGTCGAGCCGCCGAAGCCGGCCGAACCTGAGGTCGCGAAACCCGAACCGGTAGAGCCGGCCGTCGCAGCCGAGCCCGAGTTGCCGGCCGCTCCGCCCCCGATCGAGCCGGCACGTGAGCCGGTGGAAGCGGCGCCGGAACCCGAACCGCTCCCCGTCGAAGTGGTGGCCGAGAAGGAACCCGAGGTCGAAAAGAAAGGCTGGCTGTCGCGTCTGCGCGAAGGGCTCTCCAAGTCGACCAGGAAGGTCGCCGAGAGCATCACCAGCCTCTTCACCAAGAAGAAGCTCGACCAGCAGACGCTCGACGATCTCGAGGATGTGCTGATCCAGGCCGATCTCGGCGTCACCGTCGCCGGCAGGCTCGTGGCCAAGCTGAGCAAGGAACGTTTCGGCAAGGAAGTCACCGACGAGGAAGTGCGCGCGGCCTTTGCCGACGACATCGCCGAGATCCTGCAGCCGGTCGCCGTCCCCTTGACCATCGACGCTTCGCGCAAGCCGCATGTCGTGCTGGTGGTCGGCGTGAACGGCAGCGGCAAGACCACGACCATCGCCAAGCTCGCCGGCCTCTACAAGGGCGAGGGCCGCTCGGTGATGCTGGCCGCGGGCGATACGTTCCGTGCTGCCGCCGTCGAACAGCTCAAGGTCTGGGGCGACCGTGCCGGCGTTCCGGTCGTGTCGAAGCAGACCGGGGCCGACGCCGCGGGCCTCGCCTATGAGGCGTTGGAGCAGGCACGCGCCGAGAAGACCGACGTGCTGCTGATCGACACCGCCGGCCGCCTGCACAACAAGACCAACCTGATGGAAGAGCTCGCGAAGATCGTGCGCGTCATCCGCAAGATCGATCCCGAGGCGCCGCATTCCTGCCTGCTGGTGCTCGACGCGACCACCGGCCAGAATGCCCACGCCCAGGTCGAGACCTTCAAGACGATGTCGCCGGTCGATGCTCTGGTCGTCACCAAGCTCGACGGCAGCGCCAAGGGCGGCGTGCTGGTGGCGCTGGCCGAGAAGTTCAAGCTGCCGGTCGTCGCCATCGGTGTCGGTGAAGGCATCGACGATCTTCAGCCGTTCGAGGCTCGCGCCTTCGCGCGCGGTTTGATGGGATTGCCGGCATGAGCGAGAAGAGCGGCGACGACAACGGCATGCGCCGGCTCTACGCCACGGCGCTCGAACTCGGGCCGCTGGTCCTGTTCTTCGTCGCCAACGGGCGCTGGGGCATCTACTGGGGCACCGGCCTCTTCATCGTCGCGACCGCGATCGCGCTGCCCTGCTATCGCTGGCTGGAGAAGCGCTGGCCGGTCATGCCGCTGGTCGGCGGCTTCTTCGTGCTGGTGTTCGGCGGCCTGACCATCTGGCTGCAGGACGACACCTTCATCAAGCTGAAGCCCACCATCGTGAACTGCCTGTTCGCCGTCATCCTGGGCGGCGGTCTCGTGCTGTTCAAGAAGCCGCTGCTGAAGCCGCTGTTCGGCGCCGCCTTCAGGCTGACCGACGAAGGCTGGTATCAGCTTACGATGCGCTGGACGATGTTCTTCTTCGTGCTGGCGATCGTCAACGAAGTGATGTGGCGCAACTTCCCGACCGACACGTGGATCGCCAGCAAGATGTTCCTCAGCTTCCCGCTGACGATGGTCTTCGCCTTCATGCAGATCCCGCTGCTCAGGCGCTACTGGGACGGCGACGACAATCCCTTCGCGCGCGGCAGCTGAGGCCGAGCAGAGCTCGGCCAGGGAGCGGCAGGACATTGCTTGCAATGTCCGGGAGCGCCGAAGAAAGAGCGATCAGCTGATGACCCCTCCGTCGCGTAAGACGCGACACCTCCCCATTTGAATGGGGAGGAAAGCGCCTAAACCCCCTCGGGCTTCCGCGGCGGCCACATGCGGGCGAGGTCGCCGGTGGGGTTGGAGTAGGTCGAGAAGTCGGTCTTGTCGCGTGACTCGTGGAAGTGGGCGAGCGCCCAGACCACCGTCGGGAAGGCGAGCTGGTCCCACGGGATGTCGGCCCAGTCGACCAGCGCCACTTCCTCGCTCTCGACGCCGCAGGCGATGTCGGCCGTGACCAGCCGGGCGCGGTACATGATCTGCACCTGGCCGATTCGCGCCACACTGTACATGGCGAGCAGCCGGTCGATCTCGATGGTGGCGCAGGCCTCTTCCAGCGCCTCGCGCCGGGCGGCCTGCTCGGTCGTCTCACCGAGTTCCATGTAGCCGGCCGGCAGGGTCCAGAAGCCCTTGCGCGGTTCGATGGCGCGTTTGGCCAGGAGAATCTTGTCCTCCCCCTTGTCGTCGCGCCACGTGCAGACCGCGCCGGCGACGACCTTGGGGTTCTGGTAGTGGATGAACTCGCAGCGGCCGCAGACCAGCCTCTCGCGATTGTCGCCGTCGGGGACCCGCTTCTCGAAATGCTCGGGCGGATCCCACGGCAGGCGCGGGCGATCGGGTGGTGTCGGGGGAGCGCTCATGGCGCCGACGCTACGCCGCCCGTATCAGCGCTGCAACGCCGGGGAGGGTCTTGCCTTCCATCCATTCGAGGAAGGCGCCGCCCGCCGTCGAGACATAGGAGAATTTCTCCTCGACGCCGGCCGCGGCAAGGGCCGCCACCGTGTCGCCGCCGCCGGCCACCGACAGGAGCTTGCCCATGCCGGTCAGCCGGGCGACTTCCTGGGCCAGCGCCATCGTACCGGTGTCGAACGGCTTGATCTCGAAGGCGCCGAGCGGGCCGTTCCAAACGACGGTCGAACAGTCGGCCAGCTCCTTCTGGTAGAGCGCGATCGTCTTGGGGCCGACATCGAGGATCATCTTGTCGTCGGGGCAGGCATCCGCGTCGACCACGACATGCGGCGCGCCGGCCTTGAATTCGTCCGCCGCCATGACGTCCACCGGCAGCAGCACCTTGCACTTGGCGGCCTTCGCCTTCTCCAGGATCTCGAGCGCCATCGGGGCGAGATCCTTCTCGCACAGCGACTTGCCGACATGGATCCCCTGGGCGTGCATGAACGTATTCGCCATGCCGCCGCCGATGATCAGCTTGTCGACCTTGCCCACCAGATGGCCGAGCAGCTCGAGCTTGGTCGAGACCTTCGCGCCGCCGACGATGGCGCAGACCGGTCGCTTCGGATTGCCCAGCGCCTTGTCGAGCGCCTCGAGCTCCTCCTGCATCAGGCGGCCCGCGACCGCCGGCAGGCGATTGGCGAGGCCTTCGGTCGAGGCATGCGCGCGGTGCGCCGTCGAGAAGGCGTCGTTCACATAGACGTCGCCCAGCAGCGAGAGCTTGTCGATGAAACTGGCGTCGTTCTTCTCCTCCTCCTTGTGGAAGCGGAGGTTCTCCAGCAGCAGCACGTCGCCCGGCTTCATGTTGCGCACGGCGGCTTCCGCCAGCGCGCCGATGCAGTCCTCGGCGAAGGCGACCGGCTTGCCGAGCACCTTTTCCAGCGGCTCGACCAGCGGCCGCAGCGTCATCTCCGGGACGCGCTTGCCGTCGGGCCGGCCGAAATGGCTGAGCACGATCACCTTCGCGCCCTTGGCGGCCAGCTCCTTGATCGTCGGCGCCGCGCGCTCGATGCGCGTGGCATCGGTCACCTTGCCGTTCTTCATCGGCACGTTGAGGTCGACGCGCACCAGCACGCGCTTGCCCGACATGTCCACGGAATCGATCGTCTTGAAGGTGGTTTGCGGCATGATCTCTCTCTTGTCTGTCGGACGGGCGTCTAGCGTTTCCGAATCACGAATACCAGTACCTCGCCCTCGCGGCTCGAGGAGACCAGCTCGTGTCCGGTCTGCCGGCAGAAGGCCGGGAAGTCGGCCTCGGCGGCGGGATCGGTCGCGCGCACGGTGAGCAGCCCGCCAATGGCAAGCTCGCGCAGCTTGCGGTTGGCGCGCAGCACGGGGAGGGGGCACAGCAGCCCGGTGGCGTCGTAGTCCAGCGTTTCGGTCATCGTGGTTTGTAGTACTGCATGGCTTCGGGCAGCCAGCGCCTGATATCTGCAATGCGCGTGGTGTCGGCAGGATGCGTGCTGAGCCATTCCGCCTGCCGCTTGCCGGAACTGGCGGCACGCATGCGCTCCCACAGGCCGATCGCCTCGCGCGGGTCGTAGCCCGCCATCGCCATCAGCACGAGGCTGATCCGGTCGGCTTCGGATTCCTGGGCGCGCGACATCGGCAGGATGTAGCCCACCGTCGCGCCAGCGCCGACCGCAGCCATCATCGCCGGCAGATAGGTGCGGCTGCGGCCGCTCACCGTCGCCGACAGGGCCACCGCCGCGGCGGCGGTGCCGACCGAGGCCACCATCTGGTCGCTCATGCGCTCCGCGCCGTGGCGCGCCAGGGCATGCGCCACCTCGTGGGCGATCACGACGGCCAGGCCGGCCTCGTTCCTGGTGATCGGCAACAGACCTGTGTAGACCACGATCTTGCCGCCCGGCAGGCAGAAGGCATTCGGCTCGTTCTTGTCGACGGTCTTGAACTCCCAGCGGAAGCGCGGCGCGCGCCACATTTCCTGGGGCGGATGCTCGGCGGCATTGGCGATGCGCCGGCCGACCTTCTCGACCAGGGCGTTGGTCTGTGCGTCGCGCGACAGCGGCTCCTTGTTCAGCACCTCGCGATAGGCCTGCAGGCCCATCTCGCGCTCCTCGTTCTCGCTCACCAGCATGATCTGCGAGCGGCCGGAGACCGGCGCCGTCTCGCACGCAGCGAGCAGGGACGCGAGGCCGCACACGACCAGCAGGGAGCGCAGGATGGAGTGCATGGGCCGAAGTCTAGGGCCCGACCCGGGTGCGGTCGAGGGTGCGTCAGTCGGCGAAGAAGCCCGGTCCACCGCGACGCTTCAGTTCTTCGCCGGCGTAGCGGCCGAGGGCGGCGGCCTCGGCGATCGAGCCGCGCCGTTCCGTTGCGATCACTTCCGATCCGTCGGGCCGCGCGATCAGACCACGCAGGTGAACCTCGCCGCCCGTCAGGATCGCATGTCCCGCGATGGGGGTGCGGCAGGATCCGTCGAGCACGACCAGCATGGCATGCTCGGCGCGCACGCAGACCGCGGTGGCCTCGTGATCGATCGCGGCGAGCCAGCCGCGCGTCTGCGCGTCGTTCTCTCGCGCCTCGATGCACACGGCGCCCTGGCCGACCGCGGGCAGCATCTCGGCTTCCGGGATGGCCGTGCCGACACCGGTCCTGCCCAGCCGCTTCAGCCCGGCCAGCGCCAGGATCGTGGCCTGCACGGTGCCGTCCTCGCGCCTGGCGAGACGGGTGTCGACATTGCCGCGCAACGTGACGATCCGCAGGTCGGGCCGACGGTGCAGCAGCAGCGCCTTGCGACGCAGCGCCGACGTGCCGACGATGGCGCCCTGCGGCAATTCGTCGATGCGCGCGAGGCCGCCCGCGATCAGCACATCACGCGCATCTTCGCGCGGCAGGAAGGCCGCAATCGCCAGGCCGGGCGGCTGCGCCGTGGGCATGTCCTTCATGCTGTGGACGGCGGCGTCGATGCGACCCTGCAGCAGGGCTTCCTCGATCTCCTTGACGAACAGTCCCTTGCCGCCGGCTTCGGAGAGCGGCCGGTCCTGGATCACGTCGCCCGTGGTCCGGATGGCCACGATCTCGATGGCACCAGGCTCCGCGAGCGCCGGTACGGCTTTGGCCAGCGCGTCGCGCACCAGGCCGGTCTGGGTGAGGGCGAGAGGGCTGCCGCGGGTGCCGAGCCGGAGGAGGGGGGCCGTCATGGCCGCTGCTCTAGCGTAGCTCGCTCCGTCACGCCAGAAGCTGTGGTGCCGACAGGTCGCGGCCGCTGGCAGTTGCGGGGCCCGAGGCCGGCAGGCAAGAAGACGGCGAACAGAGCGCAAGCATGAGCCAGGATCTAGAAATCGTACCGTTGTTCGCCACGCCGCTCGTCGTCTACGACGTGCCGGACGCGGCTGCGTTGAATGCCGACCTGCGACGGGTCATCGAGGAGCGCGAGAAGTCCCATCCCGGCAAGCAGGCTTCCAACGAGGGTGGCTGGCAATCGACCTGGGACATGGAGCGCTGGGGCGGCGTGCCGGCGCTGAAGCTGCTGGCCATCGCCCGCAACACCGCCAATCGCGTGACGATCGACCGCTCGGGCAACGCCGGCGGAGGCCCCCATCCCGGCGTGTTCGCCGTGACGTGGCGCGCCAACATGTGGGCGAACGTCAACCGCAGCGGCCACGGCAACCTGCCCCACACGCATCCCGGCGCCTTCTGGTCCGGGGTCTACTATGTCGACGACGGCGGCATCGCCGCCGATCCGTCGCTGGGCGGGGCGCTCGAATTCCTCGATCCGCGCGGGGCGGGCCCGGTGATGTATGCGCCGCATCTCGGGTTCGCGATGAAGGGCGGCCTGTCGGGCGGCGCCAACGAGATGTTGCAGCCGAAGGCCGGCCGGATGGTCCTGTTTCCGTCGTGGCTGCTCCACCAGGTCCGGCACTATCGCGGCATGGCCGAACGCATCTCGATCGCGTTCAATCTGAACCTTTAGAGTCGTCCCAACACAACCACCTCACCCAGAGGAGCGCTCCGCAGGAGCGCGTCTCGAAGGGTGGGAACGCGCACCTTGCCTGTTGCCTATCCTTCGAGACGCGCCCGGAGTTTACCCCGAGGTATTCGAGGGGCGGCGCTCCTCAGAGTCTGGCCGGAAATGAATGCAGCTAAAACAACGGGTTATGAACGGACCCGATAACCTCACCCTGAGGAGCATCGCGTAGCGATGCGTCTCGAAGGGTGGGCACGAGCACTTCGTCTGTTGCCCATCCTTCGAGACGGCCACTTCGTGGCCTCCTCAGGATGAGGTAAGGGCTTGAATTGATTCAATTCATTTCCGGCCAGACTCTCAGGATGAGGTGGTGCGTCGGCGAGGTGTCGTCTGGCGCCCCGGCGCGCGGGCGGCTAGAAGTCCCGCATGCGCGTGCTGGGCATCGAAACGAGCTGTGACGAGACCGCCGTCGCCGTGGTCGAGGGCGCGGCCGGGACGCAGCCGGTCGGCCGGATCCTGTCCAACACGGTCTACAGCCAGCTCACCGAACATCGGCGGTTCGGCGGTGTGGTGCCGGAGATCGCCGCGCGGGCGCATCTGGAGCGCATCGACGGGCTGGTCGCCCAGGCGCTCGACGAAGCGGGCGTCGGTCTGGCCGATCTCGACGCCATCGCCGCGACCGGCGGGCCGGGGCTGATCGGCGGGGTGATGGTCGGCGTCATGACCGCCAAGGCGCTGGCCTTCGCACACGACAAGCCCTTCATCGCGGTCAATCATCTGGAAGGTCATGCCCTCTCGGTGCGGCTGACCGAGCCGGTTTCGTTTCCCTATCTGCTGCTGCTCGTGTCGGGTGGCCATTGCCAGCTCCTCACGGTGCGCGGTCCCGGCGACTTTACGCGGCTGGGCACGACCATCGACGATGCGGCGGGCGAATGCTTCGACAAGACCGCCAAGCTGCTGGGGCTCGGCTTCCCGGGCGGACCCGCCGTCGAGCGAGCCGCCGAGGGCGGCGACCCGCGCCGCTTCGCGCTGCCGCGTCCGATGTGGCGCAAGCCCGGCTGCGACTTCTCCTTCTCCGGCCTGAAGACCGCCGTGCGCCAGACGGTCGAGAAGCTGCCTGCCGATGATCCGCGCGCCGTCGCCGATCTCTGCGCCTCCTTTCAGCGCACGGTGGGCGACGTTTTCGCCGACCGCTGCGCCAACGCGCTGGCGCGGGCCCCGTCGTCGACGCTGGTGGTGGCCGGCGGCGTCGCGGCCAATGTCTATCTGCGCGGTCGGCTCGAAGAGGTCGCGGCGGCGCACGGCGCGAAGCTGGTCGCCCCGCCGGTCAGGCTCTGCACCGACAATGGCGCCATGATCGCCTGGGCGGGCGTCGAACGGCTGCGTCTCGGCCAGGTCGATGCGCTCGATTTCCGTCCCCGGCCGCGCTGGCCGCTCGATCCCGCCGCCGCCAATCGGATGTAGAGTGCCGCCATGAGCCAGGCCCTGCCCGCCTTCGAAACCGTCGCCGCCTTCGCGACGCCGATCCTGATCGCCGATCTTCCCGACGGACCGCAGCTCAATGCCGCGCTGATTCCGGTCCTGGCCAAGCGCGAGGCCGAGCAACCGAACGAGCCGCACAGCACGCTCGGCGGCTGGCAGTCGACCTGGGACCTCGACAAATGGGCGGGCGTTCCGGCGATCAAGCTGCTGGCGATCGCGCGCAACATCGCCAACCGCAGCACAAGCGATCGGGAAGGCAATGCGGTCACCATCGCATGGAAGGCCAACATCTGGGCCAACATCAACCGCGGCGGTCACGGCAACGAATTCCATTCCCATCCCGGCAGCTACTGGTCGGGCGTCTATTATGTCGACGATGGCGGGATCCCGGCCGATCCGTCGCTGGGCGGTGAACTGGAGTTCATGGATCCGCGCGGACCGGCGCCGGCAATGTATGCGCCCTATCTCGCCTTCAGCCTGCCGGGCGGCCTGTCGGTCGGCACCAACCAGACGATCTCGCCCCGGGCCGGGCGGCTGGTGATGTTCCCGTCGTGGGTGCTGCACCAGGTGCGGCCCTATCGCGGCAGCGCCCAGCGTATCTCCATCGCCTTCAATCTCAGCCTGTGACCGACATCGCCCACATCGGCGTCGTCGGCGGCGGCGCCTGGGGAACGGCGCTGGCCTGTCTCGCACGCCGGGCCGGTCGCAGGGTGACCCTCTGGTCGCGGGATCGCAGTGTATCGGCGGCGATCGCGCACGACCGTCGCAATGAGATCTACCTGCCGGGGCAATCGCTCGACGCCGGCATCGAGGCGGCAACGGAGCTCGCCCAGCTCGCCGACTGCGATGCGATTCTCCTGGTCTGTCCGGCCCAGGCGTTGCGCGTCGTGGCGCGCGATCTGCCCGGCAGCGGTCCCGTCGTGATCTGCGCCAAGGGCATCGAAGCCACGAGCGGCCTGCTGATGCCCGAAGTGCTGGCGGAGGTCCTGCCGGGCCGGGCCATCGCCATGCTCTCGGGCCCTAGCTTCGCGGAGGAAGCCGTGCAGGGTCTTCCCACCGCGGTCAGCATCGCCACCGCCGATGCCGCCCTCGGGCGCGACCTCGCGGCCTCGCTCGCCGCCGGCATGTTCCGGCCCTACTGGACCGACGATGTGGTGGGCGTCTCGCTGGGCGGCGCGGTGAAGAACGTGCTGGCCATCGCCGCCGGCATCGTCGAAGGCCGCGGCCTCGGCCACAACGCCGCCGCGGCGCTGATCACCCGCGGCTTCGCCGAGATGGCGCGGCTGGGCCTCGCCATGGGTGCCCATCTCGAAACGCTGACGGGGCTGAGCGGACTCGGCGATCTGGTGCTCACCTGTCAGGGACCGTTGTCGCGCAACCGCTCGCTCGGTGCTGCGCTCGGCAAGGGCATGTCATACGAAACCTACATGCAGGGCCGGCGGCAGGTGGTCGAAGGCGCGGCGACGGCGCCGGCGGTTCTCGAACGCGCCGCCAAGCTCGGCATCGAGATGCCGATATGCACCGCCGTCGATGCTATCCTGCATCGTGGCGCGGGACTCGACGAATCGATCCGTGCCCTGTTGGCGCGGCCGCTGCGGCGCGAAGGCAAGTAAGGGCGGGGGAAACGACATGGCTTACTGGCTCATCAAGTCCGAGCCTTCGGTATATTCCTGGGCGCAGTTCGTGAAGGACGGCGAGACCTCCTGGACGGGCGTGCGCAACGCCCAGGCCGCGATCAACCTCAAGGCGATGAAGCCCGGCGACCGCTGCTTCTTCTACCATTCCAACGAGGGCAAGGAGATCGTGGGCATCGCCGAGGTGGTGAAGCCCGCCTATCCCGATCCCACCGACGAGGCGGGCAAGGCCGTCACCGTCGACGTGAAGCCGGTCGGGCCGGTGAAGAACTCGGTGACGCTGGCCGCGATCAAGGCCGACCCGAAGCTCGCGGAGTTCGGCCTGGTGCGCCAGTCGCGCCTCTCGGTGGTGCCGGTCTCCGCCGAGCAGTGGAAGATGATCGAGAAGATGGCGAAGTAGTCGCTCCGCCAGCAGCCCCGTCATGATCGACAATACCCGCGGCATCGTGGCGATGCTGGCGTCGGTCGTCGTCTTCATCTTCAACGATGCGCTGATCAAGCTCGCCGCCGAGACCGTGCCGTCGGTCCAGTCGATCGGCGTGCGCGGCCTCTTCGCTACGCTGTGGTGCGCGCTGGCGCTGCTGGCGACGGGGGCCTGGCGGAAGATGGCCTATGCGGTCCATCCCAAGGTCATGCTGCGCGGCGGGCTGGAAGCGGGCGCGGCCATCATCTACCTGATCGCGCTGTTCCAGATCCCCTTCGCGATCGCCACCGCCGTCAACCTCTCCACGCCGCTCATCCTGACGGTGCTCGCCGTGCTCCTTCTCAAGGAGGATGTCCGCTGGCGGCGGTGGACCGCGGTGGGTGCGGGCTTCGTGGGCGTGCTGCTGGTCATCCAGCCGCGGCCCGGCGACATCAACGGCTGGACGTGGGTGGCGCTCACCGGCACGTTTCTCGGCGCCTTTCGCGACATCATCGCGCGTCACCTGCCGCCGGCCGTGCCGACGCTCGTCGTCTCCTTCACCACGGCGATCACCGTCGCCCTCGTCGGCTGCGCCTGGGCCCTGGTCGAAGGCTGGCAGGCGATCGATGCGCGCGCCCTGGGCTACATCGTGGCGTCCTCGCTGCTGCTCGCGATCGGCTACCAGTTCCTCGTGATCGCGCTGCGCTCGGGCGGAGAGATCTCGGTCATGGGATCGTTCCGCTACTCCTCGATCCTGTGGGCGCTCGCCATCGGCTACGTCGTGTGGGGCGAGGTCCCCAACACCCTGGCGCTCGCCGGCATCGCCGTCATCGTCGGCTCAGGCCTCTACATCCTGCACCGCGAGCGGGTCTCGCGGTAGCAGACCTCAGTTGCTTCCCCATTCAGATGGGGAAGTGCCCCGTCATACGGGGCGATGGGGTCATGGGCTGGGCGAAGCCCAGCCTGGGAAGCCTCTGACCCCTCCGTCGGCGATTACGCCGCCACCTCCCCATTTGAATGGGGAGGATGCATTTCTACCGCGCCACCCACGCCTCGTAGTCGCGGGCGACCTCGTCGACGGCGGTGTTGTAGAAGCGCTTGCCGTGCTCGGGCGTGGCCTGGTTGGGGTCCGAGCCGATGCGACCGTCGGGGAAGGTGCGACGATAATCCTCGGCGTCGGCGAACGAACCGTTCGGCGCGATGCGCGGCTCCATCTCCTTGCGCTGGATCGTCTCGGGATACTTGTACCAGGTGAGCGCCACCTCGGAGGCGGTGGCGTGGCTGCCCTCGCCGGTCGGATAGAGTTCGGAACTCAGCCGCTTGATGCCAGGTCCGTCCCACCAGTTCCGGAGCGCGCACTTGATGGAGGGCTGGTTGCTCATCCGCTCCATCGAGCGCTCGGCGTAGATCTCGGAGAAGGCCGCCGTGACCGTGGCGATGTTGCCGCCATGGCCGTTCACGAAGAAGAAGCGGGTGAAGCCGTGCCGCGCCAGCGACACCACCGTGTCGCGCACGACGGCGATCAGGGTGGTCGGCTTCAGGGTGATCGAGCCGGCGAAGTCGAGATGATGCTGCGCCATGCCGACCGAGATGGTCGGTGCCACCAGCGCGCCCACCTTCTCGCCGGCGCCGCGGGCGATCATTTCCGCCGTCAGCGCGTCGGTGCCGATCAGGCCGGTCGGGCCATGCTGCTCGGTCGAGCCGATCGGGATGATGATGCCGGTCTTGGACTTGAGATAGTCGTCGACGAACTGCCAGGTCTTGAGCTGAAGCTGCACGAACCGAAACTCCTGTGATGTGCCCGCAGGATGCGTCGCTTCGTGCAGCGAGACAAGAATGTCAGTGAGCCGATGTCAGGCCGGCACGACCTTGGCAGCCAGCCGGCGGCGGTCGAGATCGGCCAGCGCCTTGTCGCGGGCATCGGAGATCTGCTTGGCCTCGATCGTGCAGAGTTCGCGGTTGGTCGAGCTGCAGCGCGTGTCTACGAGGTCGATTTCGGCCTTGGCGCCGGCTTCGATCCGCTGGCGGATGCCGGCATAGTGGGCATCGCGCGCCTCGTCGCTGGGGAAGCTCGCGGGTGTCAGGATGACCATCACGCGCTCGGGATACTTGTTGTTGGCGCCGGAGGCCGCATCGATGGCGACGCCGACCAGTCCGCCCAGCAGGAGGTTGCCCACCGTGGCGCCGGTGAAGCTGGCGACCAGGACCTCGTTCGACTGCTCGTAGCCGTCGAGGGTGCAGCTCAGGATGACGGTTTCCTTGGAGCGCGAGAGGCCCACCTTGCCCGGGGTCGGCTTGATGAACCCGACGGTGGCGCCCTGGCGATTGACCGCACAGGTGGCGCCCTTCGGCTCGGTATCGACATAGACTTCCTGGGTGGTGCCGCCGACCACCGTCGCACAGGCCGCCGTCGTTGCCAGCAGGCCGACAGAAATCATCAGGCGGCCAAGGCCCGCCAGTTTCTCCACGTTCATTCTCTCGCGTCTCCCCCTGCCGGAAGGCCCGGCGAGAGGAGTGCTACCACGAGGCGTGTGAGACAGGGAAGATCAACTGTGCGATGTGCCCTCAGGACGGCAATGGCTCGCCCAGATTGCCTTCGCTGTTGATCAGCAGCACGCGCGAGGTCGGGCCGAGGCCCAGCGCCTTGAAGGCGGCGGCATCTGTGCAGACACGCATCAGGCCGGCGAGGCCCGCGCAGCCCGAGGGGCCGGAGATGATCGCGGGATCGTCGCCCAGCGGATTCGCGAAGAGCCGCCGTGCCGGCAGGACGCTATCCTCGCCGATGGTCATGAACCAGTCGGCGGCCGCGCCGATGATCGGCCAGGTCACGGGCGAGATTTCGCGGCAGGCGAGACCGCCCATCACCGTGTCGGCATTGCCGCTGGCCAGGGTCGGCCTGCCGGCCAGGTTGCTCTGGAACCAGCAATCCGCGCTCTCGGGTTCGACCACGATCGAGACCGGCCGCTCGTCGCACACCGCCCAGAGATAGCCGATCACCGCCGCGGCGAGGCCGCCGACGCCGGCCTGCACGAAGACGTGGGTGGGCGCCGCGCCCCATTGCTCGACGGCGGCCTCGTGGACCAGCACGCAATAGCCGCGCATGACGCTGCGCGGCACCGAATCGTAGCCCTCCCACGACGTGTCGGAGATGATCGTCCAGCCGTTGGTCTCGGCCTGGCGGCGGCACTCGGCGACCGCGGTGTCGTAGTCGCCGTCGACCCGGATCACCTCCGCACCGCGCGCCCGGATGGCGGCTTCCTTCTCGGCGCTGGTGAACTTGGGCAGGAAGATCACGCAGCGATTGCCGAACAGCTTCGCGCCGGCGGCGACCGAGCGGCCGTGGTTGCCCGAACTGGCCGCGGTGAACACGAAACGGCCGGTGATCTCCTTGTGCTCGCCCTTCATCACGCTCTCGAACGTGACGGAGGAGTGATAGGCCTCGCCGACCGCGCCGGTCAGCACGTTGGCGACGGCGATCACGCCGCCCAGCGCCTTGAAGGCGCCGAACCCGAAGCGCTGGCTCTCGTCCTTGACCCGGATCTCGCCCACGCCGAGCCGCGCGGCCAGCGCCGGCAGCTCGTAGAGCGGCGTCGGTCTGTGCGCGGGGCACGCCTTCAGCTCCTCGCACAGTTCGGGAATCCCGTTGGGATTGATCACGAACTGCTGTTCGCGACCGAATTTCAGGGGGCGCGTGGTGCGCGGATTCTTGGTCAGCCAGGGGGCCAACCCGGGGGCCAATCGGGGGATCGTCATGCCCGGGTCATAGCATGCTAAGGTTCCCAAAACGGAGTGGCCCATGAAGGTGAATGTCGAAGTGACCTGCACGCCCGAGGAGGCCCGCGCCTTCATGGGCCTGCCGGACATCAAGCCGATGCAGGATCGCATCATGAACGAGATCGAGGAGCGCCTGCGCTCCAGCCTCGGGTCGATGAACCCCGAGACGATCTTCAAGACCTGGCTGCCGGCCTCCATGCAGGGCATGGACCAGATGCAGCAGATGCAGCAGGTCTTCTGGTCCCAGCTCGCCAACATCGCCTCCAGCGGATCGACGAAGAAGGAATAGGCGAAGATCATGAGCCAGCGCGACCAGCCCGCCGATCCCAAGCCCTACTACGAAGCCCACGTCTTCTGCTGCACCAACCGGCGTCCCGCGGGCCATCCGCGCGGCTGCTGCGCCGAGCGCGGCGGCGAGGCCCTGCGCGACCACATGAAGAGCCGCGCCAAGGCGCTCGGCCTCAAGAACGTGCGCATCAACAACGCCGGCTGCCTCGACCGCTGCGAGCTGGGGCCGACCCTCGTGATCTATCCCGAAGGCATCTGGTACCGGGTGCCGACCAAGGAAGACGTCGACGAGGTGCTGGACACCCACCTGCTGAAGGGCGGCCGGGTCGAGCGGCTGATGCTGAAGCCGGAAGACAAGTAGAAGGCCGAGTCCGGGCAAGTAAACGAAACAAACGAAATAAACGAATCAAACGAATCAAACGAAGCCAGAGTCGCACCCCCGGAGCAGGTATCCAGGTACCGCTGATGGGTCCATGTCGCCCGGTATTTTGCGTGGGATGTGTTGGATGGCCGGTCTCGACGTCAGGTCCTCGTGAGCATCTCGCTCGCAAGCGCCGTCCATTCCGCGTCCAGCGACTGCTGCGACACCGGCCGGCCGGCGCGCCGATACCAGTAGCCGGCGTTGGCGAGGTCGCCCTCCTGGCGGTGGAGATGGGCATGCACGCTGTCGCAGTCCGGCTCGCCCTCGTGCGCCTGGACGCATTCGTGGGCCTGTGCCCAGTCGCCGCGGCGCGCCCACCACAGGGCCTGCAGGGCGGGGCTGGCGCCGGCGGGCGGGGCGTCGGCCGTGACGCTGGCGGCGAAGGCGTCGAGGGCGGTCATGGCGGCTCCGGCTAGCGGCGCTTCAGGCGGAAGCGCAGCAGGTGCAGGCGGTGCGAGAAGAAGCCCCAGGCGGAGAATTTGAGGTAGCGCTCGTAGCGCCGCGTCTGCTCCTTGCCGACCATCTCGAGCGCCTCGGCCCGCCGGGCCTTGAGGTTGGCTGCCCAGATCTCGCAGGTCCGGCCATAGTCGGTGCGGTCGTTGCGGAAGCGCTCGACCTCGAAGATCCCGTTGGCGGCGGCCAGGATCTCCGGCAGGCGCGGCAGTTCCGATTCGGGAAAGATGTCTTCGACCAGGGGACCCATCGGCACTTTGTCGTCGGGATCGCCATACGCGATGGTCTGCAGGGTCATGCGCGCATCGGGCGCCAGCATGTCGTGGCAGCGCGTGAAGAAGTGGCGGTAGATCGCGGTCTTGGTAGCCGCATCGTCCTTGGGCTTGGTGAAGTGCTCGAACGCGCCGACCGAGATGATGGCGCCGTAGGGTTCGGCCGGCTGATGGTCGGCCCAGCTCTCGACGCGGATCTCGACGGGCGGCGAGCCGGCATCGCGCAGCGCGGCGCGGGCGAGTTCGGCCTGGGCATCGCTCAAGGTCAGTCCGACGCCGCGTTGCAACGGCGGGGCACCGGGCGCCCGCGTGGCGACCGCCGCGCGCAACATGCCGCCCCAGCCGCAGCCGATGTCGAGCAGGGAGGTCGCGCGGTCGGCGCCGGCGTTGCGCAGATGCCAGTCGATCTTGCGGCGCTGGGCATCGGCCAGGGAGGCGGTGTCGTCCTCGCCGCGCCACATCGCGGAGGAGTAGGTCATCGTCTCGTCGAGCCACAGCCGATAGAAATCGTTGCCGACGTCGTAGTGCGAACGGATGGCCTCCGGCGAGGCGCCGGCAGCCTGTGCGGTTTGAGTGGTCATGAGCGCACCATAGGCCATTCGCCGACGCAGCGGACCACCCGGTTTTTGCGACATTCGGGTTATTGCATCGGGGAAAAGTTTGTCCCAGAAATACGCGCTGTACGACGCACGAGGCGGCAGTTTATCGCGTTTTTCGTGCAAGAAAATCGGGATTGGCAGCAGGCAGGATCGCTCCCGCATGACGACGACGGATGTGCCGCAGGGCGTTGGCCAGAAGGGCCGGTTCTATCTCACGAAGAACATCTGGGTTCCCCAGGAGCCGCTCGAGAATCTAAATCTCAGGCTCTCGGACTGGATCCTGCGGAACATGCCCAAGCTGCCGCTGGCCGCCGAGGAGGCATTGAAGTCGTTTCCGTTCCTGGCCGAGCTCAGGAAGAGCCACGACAAGATCAAGGCCGACCTCGACTACCTGCTCAGCCACCATGAGGAAATTCCCACCCTGCACGAGGTCCATCCGCGCGACCTCTATGTGCCGGGGCGCGCCTGGCGCACCTTCATCCTGAAGATCTACGGTCACGAGATCCCCGAGAACACGGGGGCGGTTCCCGACACGATGGCCGCCATCAACCGGATACCCGGGGTGCACACGGCCCTGTTCAGCATCCTGGCCGGCCGGGCCGAGATCGAGCCGCATCGAGGCTCCGCGGCGGGCGTGGTCCGCTTCCACTACCCGCTGATCGTGCCCCGCGAGCCGGAGAAATGCTGGATCGAGATCGGCGGTCACCATTTTTTCTGGGAAGAAGGCGTGCCGCTGGTGTTCGACGACACGCGCGAGCACTGGGTCAAGAACCAGACCGACGAGACGCGCGTCGTGCTGATCATCGACTTCAACGCAAACATGCCGTTTCCGGTGAACCTCTATACCGGGCTGCGCTACGCGCTCGGCCGCCGCAGCGCCGAGGTGAAGGCCGTCATCGACCGCGCGGCGATCGGCGTGCCGCCGCGCAACGCCGGCAACGGCGCGGCGTAAGGTACTTCCCGTCGTCGTTCGACTTCGCTCAGGACGACGGGGTGTTGTTGTCGGGCAAACTCTACTCGATCAGCTCTGCCAGCCGCTTGATGATGCGGGTCGGCTTGGCCGTCGCGTGCGCCGGAACGCCGGCGTTGAACGGGTCGTACCAGATGCCGGCCATTCCCAGCGCCTGCGGCGCCACCACTTCCCATTCGTAGTTGTCGCCGACCATCCAGGCGTCTTCCGCAGCCACACCCAGGCGCTCCAGCGCATGGCGGTAGACCGCCAGTTCGGGTTTGCCCTGGCCGAACTCGCCCTCGATCTGGATGTGATGGAAACGATGGGCGAGCTCGAACCGCTCGATCTTGGCGCGCTGGGTCTCGCCCGCACCGTTGGTCACGAGCGCCAGCCGGACGCCGGCATCGCGCAGCGCATCCACCGTGGCATGGGCGTCGGGATAGAGCCGGTATTCCTGGCGCCTGAGTTCGGTGAAGGAATCGGCGATGCGGTCGGCCAGCACGTCGTCGGGCCGTCCCAGTCTGGCAAGACCCCGGCGGACCGACAGGCGGCGGGCGCCGGCGATGTCGAGCCGCCACTTGGCGGCCTCGGCCCGGTCGTTCCAGAAGGCGCGCGCCTCCTCCATGACGGCCGTGCGCACGCGCGCGATGGCCGCCTCGTCATGAGCGTCGAGATGGGCGGAAAAGACATGGAGCAGGCGGGTCCACGCCTCCTCCGGTTGCGCATAGGCACGGATCAGCGTGTCGTCCATGTCGAACAGGATGGCGCGGGGGAGGCCCGCTTTGGGAAGCTCGGCCATCTCAGTTCGTCGGCTGGCCGGCGAAGGTCGTGGGGGCGGGGCTGACGACCACGCCGCGGTCGCCCTGGATCTCGATCACCGCGAGTGCCCGC
>JBILYJ010000396.1:0-5189 GCA_044377795.1 Reyranella sp.
GAGGCCACGGCGCGCGACACCTGGATCGCCGGTTTCCCCGTGCTGGTGCCCATGATCGACGTGCACACGATCGGCGCCGGCGGCGGCTCGATCGCCTATGTCGACCAGGCCGGTGCCTTCAAGGTGGGGCCGCGCTCGGCAGGCGCCGTACCCGGCCCCGCCGCCTACGGACGCGGCGGCATGCGGGCCACGGTCACCGACGCCAATGTCGTCCTGGGGCGGCTCGACGGCGGCAACTTCCTGGGCGGTGGCATGGCACTCGACGAGGTCGCGGCCCGCCGCGTGATCGGCGAACTGGCGCGTGAGCTCGGCCTCTCCGACCGCGAGGCCGCCGAGGGCGTGATCACCCTCATCAACGCCAACATGGCCAACGCCATCCGCTCCCGGACCGTCCAGAAGGGCATAGATCCACGCAACTACGTGCTGGTGGCGTTCGGCGGCGCCGGCCCGCTGCACGGCGCCGAAGTGGCCGACATGCTGGGCGTCACGGAGGTGATCGTGCCGCCACATCCCGGCATCACCTCGGCGGTCGGCCTGCTGATCAGCGACCTGCGCTACGACGCCATCCGCACCTCGTTCCAGGTTTCAGGAGCCGCCGACCTCGCCCGCATCAACGCCGACTTCGACGCCATGGCCAAGGAACTCGCCGGACGCTTTACCGCCGACGGTATCGATCTCTCCAATGTAACGTTTGAGCGCCGCGGCGATCTTCGGTACGTCGGCCAGGGCTACGAACTCCGGGTCACCTTCCCCGACGGCGTTCTCGATGACGCTGCCCTCGCCAAGGCCTTCGAGGCCTTCCACGAGGTCCACAAACGCGAATACGGCCATCACTTCGCCGACTCCGCGATCGAGATCGTGAACCTGCGACTGGTCGGAGCGGCCAGCGCCGCGACCATCGCGAAGCCCGTGACGGACGGCGCCCGCTCTCTCAGCAGTGCGAAAGTGCGCTCGGGCAACGGCACCTTCCGCGTCGAGGGCAAGCTCGCCGACTATCCGACCACCTTCTACCGCCGCGACCTGCTGCCGGTCGGCGAGCGCATCCCCGGTCCCGCCATCGTCCTGCAGATGGACACCACCACCGTCGTGCCGCCGCACTTCAGCTTCGAGGCCGACGCGGCCGGCAATCTCATGATCCGCAAGGAGGCAAAGCAATGAGCACAGCCGCCGGCCGCCAGCCCGCGACCAAGCCCGACCGCATCGACCCGATCACCAGCAGCGTGATCCAGGGTGCGCTGGAGAACATTGCCATCGAGATGGGGTACAAGCTGATGCGCATGAGCTACTCCTCGATCATCCGCGAGTCGGAGGATTTCGGGGCAGCCCTCGTTGATGCGGAAGGCCGCGGCCTGGCCGAATCGGCGCAGTCGACACCGCTGCAGTCCGGCCCGATCCCGGGCTATGTGCGCGGCATCCAGCGCATCCTGGCCGCGCGCGGCGAGACGATCTGCCCGGGCGACGTCATCATGCACAACGACGCCTATTCCGGCGCCAGCCATGGACCCGACGTCGCCTTCATCGTGCCGGTCTTCGTGCAGGGCCGCCTGATCGCCTTCGCGGCGACCACGGCGCATCATCTCGACATCGGCGCGCTGTCGCCCGGCTCCTGCGGTATCGTCGAGGCGATCGACGCCTATGCCGAGGGCCTGCAATTCAAGGCCATCAAGGTCTACGACCGCGGCGTGAAGAACGACGCCGTGTGGCAGATCGTGCGCGACAATATCCGTGCCTCCGACCTGGTGGTCGGCGACATGGATGCCCAGGTTGCAGCGGCCCGCATCGGTGCGGAGCGCATGGTTGAACTGGTCGAGCGCTACGGGCTGGAGACCTTCGAGCAGGCGTGCGGCGCGCTGATGGATCATGCCGAGCGGCTGATGCGGCAGGCGATCGCGAAGTTGCCCGACGGGGTCTATCGCGCCGAGACGGCGATCGACGGCTATCTCGACAGCGACGATCCAACCAAGAAGGAACTGCCGATCGTCGTCACCATCACCAAGAAGGACGACGCCCTGGTGGTCGATCTCACCGGGACGGCGCCGCAGGTGCCCGACCGGCCGATCAACATGCCGCTCGAAGGCACCGCCGACATCGCCATCTGGCTCACCATCCGTTCGGTGCTGCTCGACACCGAGATCCACGGCCATATCCCGGTCAACGCAGGCCTCATCCGGCCGATCACCATCGTGGCGCCCAAAGGGTGCCTGGCCAACCCGACCTTCCCCGCCCCGACCATCGCGCGCTTCTGCCCCGGCAACCAGCTCGCCGACACGGTGATGAAGGCGCTGTCGCACGCCATGCCCGGCAACGTCTCCGCCGGCATCGGCAACCTCAAGGTCATCGCCTTTTCCGGCCTCAAGAACGAGACGCACTGGGTGCACATGGAGATATTCGAGGGCTCCTATGGCGGGCGTTTGGGCAAGGACGGCATGGACGCCGTCGACACGCTCTATGCCAACACGCGCAACAACCCGATCGAGGACATCGAAACCCATCTGCCGCTGCGCGTGCTGCGCTACGAACTGCGCGAGGACGTGGCGGGCGCCGGCAAATGGCGGGGCGGCCTGGGCTCGGTCCGCGAATTCGCCTTCCTGGGCGACGGCGGCGCCTCGGTCGAGGGCGAAGGCCACCGCTACCGGCCGTGGGGCTTCCTGGGCGGAGGCGAAGGCATGCCGGCCAAGCTCGACCTGATGGTGCCCGGCCACGCCGACCGCGCGCTGCCCTCGAAGGTGCCGCACATGAACATCGCCAAGGACGGCCGCTTCGTCTGCTACGGCCCGGCCGGCGGCGGCTACGGCAATCCGATGGACCGCGATCCGGCCGACGTGGCGGACGACGTGCTGGACGAGGTGATCTCGGTCGAAACCGCGCTGCGCGACTATGGCGTCGTGATCTCGGCCAAGGGCGTCGTCGACGCAGAGGCGACGCGCAAGGTGCGCGGCGGCTGAAGCGGCTCGCCGTCCCGAGCCCTCCCTTGGCAGGTCCCGCGTTCTCCGCCATCAAGGCGCGATGGATTATCAGCTCAGGGACCGGACCTGCCTCGTGTCCGGCGCAAGCTCGGGTATCGGCGCAGGGGTCGTCAGGCTCCTCTCGCAACAGGGCGCGCGAATAGTCGCCACGGCACGGCG
Source organism: Reyranella sp. (assembly GCA_044377795.1). Classification (GTDB taxonomy): domain Bacteria; phylum Pseudomonadota; class Alphaproteobacteria; order Reyranellales; family Reyranellaceae; genus Reyranella. Next base: position 3,126 of record JBILYJ010000396.1, read on the forward strand.
GGTCGAGAAGATCGAGCGGCTCGACGGCGTGACCGTGTTCGCGGGCGACGTCACCGACCCGGCCGACCTAGCCCGGATCGCGACCGACGCGAGCTAGGTGCTCGGCCCGATCGACATCCTGGTGAACTGCGCGGGCGGCTCGCGACCGACCGGGCCGGAGGCCGGCGAGGATGTCTGGGAGGAGGCCTTCGCGCTCAACTTCACGGCGGCGCGGCGGCTGACCCAGGCCCTGCTGCCGGCGATGCGGGCGCGCAAATGGGGTCGGATCGTCAACATCAGCGGCTCAATGGAGCCGCGCGGCCTGAACGCCGCCATCGCCGCCAAGGCCGCACTTCATTTGTGGGCAAAGGGACTTTCGTGCGACGTCGCCGCCGACGACGTCACGGTGAACACCATTCAGCCGGGGCGCATCAACAGCGAGCAGATCCTGCAGAAACTCCACCCGACCGAGGAAGCCCGCCGCAGCTTCATCGAGCGAAACATCCCCATCGGCTATTTCGGCGAGCCGGAGGATGTGGCACATCTCGTCGCCTTTCTTGCCTCTCCGGCGGCGCGCTACATCACCGGCGCGGTCATCCCGGTCGATGGCGGCATGCACTATTTCGCGCACTGACGGCGCGATGGAGGGTGGATTTTGCTGAAGTGGCTGCGTCGTTCTGAGCCAAAGGAAGTTCCGGCCGCCAGCCTCGGCCCGCTGCAGATCGTCAAGCCCTGGGCTCGGTCGTCTTCATCCCACCCGGATATCGCTGGCGGTTACATGACCGTGGTCAACGACGGCGAAACGGATCGGCTCGTTTCCGCCGGCTGCCCTGCCGCAGGCGTCGTCGAAATCCAGGCCATCCGGGTCAAGGGCCCGGTGCTCGAAATGCGGAAGATGGACGATGGTCTGGTCATCCCGCCGGCCAACCAGCAGATCCTCAAGCCGCGCGGCTATCATCTGCTGATGAGCGGCCTCGCCTCGCCGCTGGCGGTTGGCGGCAAACTGCCGATCAGCCTGGTCTTCGAGAAGGCCGGCAGTGTCACCGTGGACTTTGCCGTGGAAGCACCCGGCGCCGTAGGACAAGCGTCCCTCAGCTCGTCGTAGCAGCACATCACGACCACCTCCCGCCCCTCGCCGGCGACACATTTAACCATTCTAAATCAATATCTTGCGGGAATTCACGAAGGTCTCTCACAAGCGCTTCACTCTGGCCTTGCGCCGGACGCCCGGACTCCTGATATAACCACCTCGAGGGGCCGGTGTGGGCGGAGCAGTCGCCAACCCGGTCAGATCCGGAAGGAAGCAGCCGTAACGAATTCGCTTCGGGTCATGCCGGTCTCTCACCCGTTCCCCTGCGCGCGCCGACGCGGAGGGCGGGCGGCCCCGGCGCGATGACCGCCGGGCCTGAAGGGGCCACGGCGCAGAATAGCGGGTGATCGCCATGGCGCAGGCCACCAAGGGCCCGGAAGATCCGGCAACCCCCTATCGCGTCCTCGCCCGCAAGTACCGTCCTGTCGATTTCACGACCCTGGTCGGCCAGGAGGCGATGGTGCGCACCTTGCGCAACGCCATCGCCACCGGCCGCATCGCCCATGCCTTCATGCTCACCGGCGTGCGCGGCGTCGGCAAGACGACGACCGCCCGCATCATCGCCCGCGCGCTGAACTGCGTCGGCCCGGACGGCACCGGCGGTCCCACGGTCGATCCCTGCGGCGTCTGCGACAACTGCAAGGCCATCACCGAGGACCGCCATGTCGACGTGATCGAGATGGACGCGGCCTCCCGCACCGGCATCGACGACGTGCGCGAGCTGATCGAGGGCGTGCGCTATCGCCCCGTTTCGGCGCGCTACAAGGTCTACATCATCGACGAAGTGCACATGCTGTCGGAGAAGGCCTTCAACGCCTTGCTGAAGACGCTCGAAGAGCCGCCGCCACACGTGAAGTTCCTGTTCGCCACCACCGAGATCCGCAAGGTGCCGGTGACGGTCCTGTCGCGTTGCCAGCGCTTCGACCTGAAGCGCGTGCCGCAGGAAACGCTGGTCGAGCATTTCGGTGGGATCGCCCAGGCCGAGAAGGTCGAGA
>JBILYJ010000038.1:0-19782 GCA_044377795.1 Reyranella sp.
CGCTCGCGATCGGTCACGTCGATCGTCTCCGCGACGACGGTGGCACCCTTTGCGCGGCAGCCGGCGGCGACGGTCTCGAGGCGTTCGGCATCCCGACCGGTCAGGGCCAGCGCCACGCCGGGACCGGCATAGTCGAGGGCCAGCGCCTCACCGATACCGCTCGATGCGCCCGTGAGCACGATGCTGGAAAAGGTCTTCATGTGGGAGCGCCTTCAAGGTTGGGGTTTCGTGCGCCAGCCCAGGTGCCGGCCTTATCCTGCGCCATGCGCGCCGCGCCTCAATAGCCGATTGAATCGAATTGCCGATCCACTTAAGGGTTTAGGGTGCCCACGAACAGGGCAGGGGGCAACTTGATCGCAAGTATGACGGGATACGCCCGGGCGCAAGGATCGGATGATCTGCGGCGCTGGGTTTGGGAAGCGCGCAGCGTCAACGGTCGGAACCTCGAAATCAGGTGTCGCGTGCCGCCGGGCTTCGACCGGCTGGAAAACCCTGCCCGGGTCGCCGTCGGCGGGAAGATGAAACGTGGCAATGTATCGCTCACCCTCACGGTCACGAGCGAACGCAGCGCCAAGCCGCTCACCATCAATCGCACCTTGCTGGCGGAGCTGGCGACACTGGTCGACGAAGTGCGCAGGACGACCGGGGCGGCCGCTCCGTCCGCGGACGGGCTGTTGCGGGTGCGTGGCGTGATCGAGGAAGAGGATGCCGGCGAGGCGAGCGAAGAGGCGCTCGCGCTTCTGGACAAGGAGCTGCAGGCGACCCTCGACGAGGCGCTGAAGGCGCTCGTTGCGTCGCGCGCCGCCGAAGGCAAGGCGCTGGCCAGGGTGATCGAAGGCCATGTCGCGGAGATCGAGGGTCTGTGCGGCCGGGCCACGGAAAGGGCCCTGGCGCAGATCGGCACCGTCCGGGCGCGCTTCGAGGCCCAGCTCGCCGAACTGCTGGGCCGCCTGCCCGGGCTTTCGGAAGAGCGCTTCGCCCAGGAAGTGGCGCTGCTGGTCGGCAAGGCTGACGTGCGCGAGGAACTCGACCGTCTGGCCGCCCATATCGCGCAGGCGCGGACCTTGCTCGCCGATGCGCGCGCCGACAATCCGGTGGGCCGGAAGTTCGATTTCCTGTGCCAGGAGTTCAATCGCGAGGCCAACACGCTCTGCTCCAAGTCCGCGGACATCGAGCTGACGCGCATCGGCATCGATCTCAAGGGCGCCGTCGAGCGCATGCGGGAGCAGGTCCAGAATGTCGAATGAAGTGGATGCAGGCCAGATCCAGCGGCGTGGCCTGATGCTGGTCCTGTCGTCGCCTTCCGGCGCCGGCAAGACGACCCTGTCGCGGCAGCTTCTCGACAACGACAAGCAGATCCAGCTCAGCGTCTCGGCGACCACGCGCGCCCGCCGGACCGGCGAGCGGGATGGCGTCGACTACCAATTCGTCGATACGGCCACCTTCAGCGGCATGATCGAACGCGGCGAGTTCCTCGAGCATGCGCGGGTGTTCGATCATTTCTACGGCACGCCGAGCGCGCCGGTGGAGGCCGCATTGATGGCCGGCCGCGACGTGCTCTTCGACATCGACTGGCAGGGCACGCAGCAGTTGAAGGAAAAGGCGGGCAGCGACCTGGTGACGGTCTTCATCCTGCCGCCGTCGACGCGGGATCTGGAGCGGCGGCTCATCACCCGCGCGCAGGACTCGATGGAGGTCGTGCAGAAGCGGATGGCCAAGGCCGCCGACGAGATGAGCCACTGGGCCGAGTACGACTACCAGATCATCAACCGCGACATCGCGACCAGCCTGATGGAACTCAAGTCGATCCTGACGGCCGAGCGGCTGAAGCGCGAGCGGCAGGTCGGCCTGTCGAACTTCGTCAAGGCGCTCCGCGAGGGGCGGTGATCGGCGCGCCGATGCCGGTCTGCCCCTGGGAGCGCAGGACGAGCTGGCTGGGCCGGTAGGGACGGCCCGCGAATTCGGCGATCAGCCGGTCGCTCGCAATCTCGATCGTGACCTCGAGGCGGCGCATGAAGCTCTCCTTGTCGAGGCCCGTCTCGATCGCCGGCAGGAACTCGACCGCGGCGCGGCCGGCCTTCTTGCGCCAGTCGCGGCGATTCCACACGAGGCCTACCGACGTGGCGACCGGCGTCACCGGCAGGCCGAGGTCGCGGTAGAGGTAGTAGATGCCCGAGCGATAGCGCTCGCGTTCGCCCGGCGCCATCAGATTGCCCTCGGGGTAGATCGCGATGTGCCGGCCGCTGTCGTAGGCGCGCTTGGCGAACTGGGCGAGGTTCTCGCGCTCGCGCCCGCCGCCGCACGTGTCGACGCGGATCATCTGCAGGCGATAGAGGATCGCGCCGATCAGCGGGTAGCGGAAGAGCTCCTGCATGGCCACGAAGGCAATGCCGCGGATCCTTGCCGCCAGCAGGATGCCGTCGCTTTCGCTGTGATGCTTGTTGGCCAGCAGCACGGGCCCGCGGGCAGGGAGGTGCTCCAGCCCCCGGAACTCGATCTTCATGCCGCCGATCCAGCGCATGCCCGAGACGACGGCCCGCGCCCAATGGAAGAGCAGGCCGCGGAGCAGGACCGGGGTGGGGACGGGCACCAGGACGATGCCGACGATCGCCACGAGGAGGGTGCCCACGTAGAAATAGGCGTTAAAGGCAAGGGATCGGATCATAAGAACAATATTAGTGAGCGCTCACTCACTGTCAAGGGCGCCTGCCAGTCTCACGAAGTCGTCGACGGAGAGTTCCTCGGCCCGGGCTGTCGGCCGAAGGCCCAGTCGCTCGAGCGTTGTCACCGGATCGGCATAAACCCCCGCGAGCGAGCCTCGCAGCATCTTGCGGCGCTGGCCGAAGGCGGCGGCCGTAACCCGCTCCAGCGGTCTCAGATCGGCCAGACGTGCCGCTTGCGGCCGGGGCGTCAGCCGCGCCACGGCCGACGTCACCTTCGGGGGCGGCACGAAGGCCGTCGGGGCGACATCGAACAGGCGGCGAACCTCGCAGACATGCTGGGCCAGCACCGAGAGGCGGCCATAGTCCTTCGTCCGCGGCACAGCCACCAGGCGATCGACGACTTCCTTCTGGAACATCAGCACCATGTCGGCGATGTCGTTCGCGGCATGAAGCCAGCGGACCAGCAGGGCGGTCGACACGTTGTAGGGCAGATTGGCGACGATCCGGAGGGGCGCCGGGCCGAGGTCCCGGGGCTCGATCTTCAGGGCATCGGCTTCGACCAGTTCGAGCCGCCCGTCCGCCGCTGCCTGCAACTCGAGGAGGGGCCCGAATGCCCGGGCATCGACCTCGACCGCGACGACACGGCCCGCGCCTTCCAGCAGCAGCGCACGCGTGAGGCCGCCGGGCCCCGGGCCGATCTCAATCACGGTCCCTTCGCCGAGCGGCGCCGCGGCGCGGGCGATGCGGCGGGTCAGGTTGAGATCGAGCAGGAAGTGCTGGCCGAAGCGCTTCTTCGCGTCGAGGCCGTGCGCCGCGATGGTCTCGCGCAACGGGGGCAATGCGGCGACGCCGTCCATGGTCAATGACGGCGCCGACGCGCCATGTCGTCCGCCATGTCGATCGCCGCGAGAAGGCTCGTCGGATCGGCGCGGCCGGTCCCGGCGATGTCCAGTGCCGTGCCGTGATCGGGCGAGGTGCGCACGAACGGCAGTCCGAGCGTGACGTTCACCCCGCCGGCGAAGTCGATGGTCTTGATCGGGATCAGCGCCTGGTCGTGATACATGCACAACGCCACGTCGTAGGCTGGCCGAGCCGCGGCATGGAACAGCGTGTCGGCCGGCGCCGGTCCGCTCGCCTCGATCCCCTCACGCCGCAGGGCCTCGATGGCGGGCATGATGATGCGGCGCTCTTCGTCACCCATGGCGCCCTGTTCGCCGGCATGCGGGTTGAGGGCTGCCACGGCCAGCCGTGGACGCTCGATGCCGAACAGCGTGCGCAAACCCAGGGCCGCGATCCGGCCGGCGCGCACGATCGTTTCGGCATCGAGGGCGCGTACCGCATCGGCCAGCGACAGATGGATGGTCACCGGCACGACCCGGAGCTGGGGGCACGCCAGCATCATCGCAACGTCTACTCCCCCGGCGAGTTCGGCCAGGAATTCCGTATGGCCGGGATGGCGAAACCCCGCATCCTGGAGCGTCTTCTTCTGGATCGGATTGGTGACGATCCCGGCGACAGTACCGGCCTGGGCAAACCGCACGGCCCGTTCGATCGCCTCGATCGTGGCGGCGGCATTCGCGACGTCCGGCCGGCCGGGCGTCGAGGGCGCGTCGAGGCGCACCGCGAGCACGGGCAAGGCACTGGAGAAGACCGAAGCGGCCTCCCCGGGGTCGGAAATCTCACGCAAGGGCACGTCGATCCCGAGCCGGTGCGCAAGTGCGGCAAGGCGGTCCGGATCGTCGAGGACGAAGAAAGGACGGCTGCCGGTGCGCCGCGCCTGCCAGGCCTTCAGGCTGAGTTCGCCGCCGACCCCCGCCGGTTCGCCCATCGTCACGGCGAGCGGCGCAGTTGCGGTCATGGACGATTCGTCAGCCGAGTCACGACTTGATGTCGATCGTGGCCTGCCGGCGAAGATCACGCATGTAGCGGCGTCCGGCCGAGTCGAGCTTCTGGATGAGGAGCTGCTGGGAGATTGCGTCGCGGGTCGGCAGGCCGTCGCCGCCGGACTTGCTGCATAGCGCCACGACCTGAAGTCCTTCAGCGACGCGGTACGGGCCGGCTGTGCCGCCGATGGGGAGCCGCGGCAGCTGCTCGTACATCTGCGGGTTTGCCGCGAGATCTCCGACCCTGACACCGTTCAGATCACCCGACGTGCTGCCTTTGACCTGGCGGGCCTGGACGTGAAGGTCGGAGCATTGGCGGACGCTGGACATCGCCTTCTGTGCCTCGGTGGTCGCCCGGCTGGTCTCTTCCGGTGATGCGTTGGAAGGGAGTGCGAGGGTCATCTGGACCAGGTTGAGCTTCACGTCGTCGGGCCGCGCCGCGGCGAAAGGTCGACGATCGACGACATAGAGGATGTGCCATCCGGATCCCGAGCGGACCGGTTCGGAGAACGTCCGTGGCTGCACCCTCTCGACCGCCGCATCGAGCGAGGGATCGAGCGCGCCCGGCAGGACCCAGCCAAGATCGCCGCCGGCCGCCGCGGAGGCGCCCTGCGAGAACTGCTGCGCGACGGCCGCAAAGGGAGCACCGCGCCGCAACTGCTCCATGATGCGGTCGGCGCTCCGCTTCCCTTCGTCCACCGAATCGGCGCGGTCGACCGGCACGAAGATCTCGGCGACGCGGGTTTCGGTCTTGCCGACGTTCGAACGCATGCGACTCATCGCATCGTCGATCTCCGCCTCTGAGACGTCGACCTGGGAGCGGACCTTACGGCGTATGATCTTGGCCCAGGCGATTTGAGCCTCGATCTGCTGCGAGGCGATGTCGGGGCTGATGCCGACGCTCTGCAGGTACTGCCGGAACTGGCCACGCCCCAGGCCGGCGGCGCGCTCGATCTCGGCATAGCGGTTCTGAATCTCGGCTTCCGACGGCTTCACGCCGAGCTTCTTGGAATCCTGGACCTGCAGGCGTTCGTCGATCATCTGCCGCAGCATCTGCGGCGCCATGCGCTGCCGCAAATCCGGACTGTCCTGCAGACCCGATGTCTTGATGGCGAACAGCACGCGTTGCGACAGGTCGAAGTCGGTGATGGCGTCGTCGTTGACGCGGGCCACCACACGCAAGCCCTGGCCGGGTGCAGTTTGTGCAGCCGCGCCTTGAGTCGTCGGCCTTTGGGCGGACGCCGCAGCGGGCAACAGCATGATCGTGAGGACGACAAGAGCGCGGGGGAGGGGCGCGAACATTTCACCGGCGGCGTTTGAGAGGGACGATCACTATATTTCCGCAGCAGGGTCGCTGCAATGCACGGCCGTAAAGACAGAAAGTGGCAACACACAGGCACGCTTGACGCTTGGCGGTGGGTACGTTAGCCGAACGGTCGCAAAGTTGGGGGCAAAAGTTCAGGCATGAGAGCGGCCCGCCGTTCGATCAGCGTTGCCGGCGCCTGGGAACGGGTTTGCTCCGGCGTTGGCTATCACCTCGACAATATGGGGCGCTGGCTGATCGTGCGTGCCCCCACGATCGGGGCTGCCTATGCCGCGATCCTGGCGCCGGGTACACCCCGACTGGAGCCGCGGCCCGGCTGGCGGTTCGCCGAGGAATATTACGACCAGCGGCGCTGGTTGGCCTGCCGGCGAGGTGCCCTGTGGGAAGCAGCCCGTGAAAAGGAGCTGGCGGTGCCGCTGACCGTGCGCTGGTACGGGGGCACTACGGTGGATGTGACCCTGGGCAACGACAACAGCCTCTGCCTCTATGTCTGCGGCTCCTTCGAGCCCAACGAATTCGCCTTCGTCGATCGCGTGCTGAAGCCCGGGATGGTGTTCATCGACGTCGGCGCCAACGACGGCTACTACACGCTCTTCGCCGCCCGTCGCGTCGGCCCGAACGGCAAGGTGATTGCCGTCGAGCCGAGCTCGCGCGAACGCGCACACCTGCAGCGCAATCTCGGCCGCAACGGTCTCGACAACGTCCAGGTGGTTGCCGCGGCGCTTGGCGCCGAGGCGGGCTTTGTCGACCTGCATCTCGCCCATGGCGTCCATGCCGGCCACAACACGCTGGGCGACTTCGCACATGACGACGTCGTGCGCGCGAGTTCGGAGCGCGTTCCGCTGGATACGCTCGATGCGGTGGTGGCGAGGCAGGGATTGTCTCGGGTCGACATGGTCAAGATCGATGTCGAAGGCGGCGAGGCCGGTGTCGTGGCCGGAGCGCGAAAGGTGCTGGCGACAGCGAGGCCGGTGCTGCTGATGGAGCTGAACGAGCGGGCGTTGCACGCGCAGGGCCAGAGCGCGGAAACCTTGCTCGCAGTGCTTCGGCAGGAGTTGAATTACCAGATACTCACCTTCTCCCAGGCCGGCGGGTGGCCCGAGTGCGCCGTCGAGGGAGCGCCCCTGTCCCCCAACGTCGTGGCCGTGCCGAAAGAACGTGCCGACTCTCTGCTCAAAGCATAGGAACCCGCGCTCAGCGCGTATCCGGGATCCAGCCTGATGTTTCGCGATGTTCGATCTGCTGCGACGTTCATGGAGGCATGGATGCGCGAGCAGGCCCTGCCTCTTTGGGCAACGTCGGGATTCGACGCCGAAGTCGGGCGTTTCGAAGAAGGACTGACATTCGGAAGTGAACCACGTCGGCAGGTTCCGATCCGGCTGCTCGTCCAGGCCCGGCAGATCTTCGTCTATGCGCTTGCGGAGCGCCGGCGATGGCATCCCGGCTCGGACGAACTCGTCGAACAAGCCTTCGCCGCGATGAAGAGGGACTATTTCCGGCCCGATGGCCGCGATGGATGGGCCTTTTCGATCGCCCGGGATGGAAGCGTTGTCGATGCCACGCGTGACCTCTATGCGCACGCATTCGTCCTTCTGGCGGTTGCTTCTTATGTGCAGGCAACCGGCAAACAGGAGGGGCTGGCCGCTGCCCACGAAACGCTCGCCTTTCTGGATCGCGAAATGACAGCGCCGCTGGGGGGAGGCTATCTTGAGACCCTGCCGTCACGGGAGGGGCCTCGCCGGCAGAATCCGCACATGCATCTGTTCGAGGCCATGCTCGCACTGTGGGAGTGCTCAGGAGACCGCCACTTCCTGGAGAGAAGCGGGAAGCTGTTCGATTTGTTTCTCGCGAGGTTCTTTCTGGATCGGCAGGGAGTGCTTCTCGAGTACTTCGACTCCGCGCTGAGGCCTCTCTCCGGTGCCGGCGCGAGCGTCGAGCCGGGGCACCATTTCGAATGGTGCGGGCTGTTGCGTCGATATGAGAGGGCGAGCGGCGACAGTCGCGTTGGATCGATCGTCGAGAGGTTGTACGAACACGCCGGTCGCGCAGGCTTCGATGCGGACCGACTGCTCGTCGATGAGGTTCATCCGGACGGAACGATCGCGAAAGCCTCACGCCGCTTGTGGCCGATGACTGAAGCCATCAAGAGCGATCTGGCCGAAGCGCTACTCGGACGGATGGGATCCGTGCAGAGGGCCGTGGCCTTGACGGAAGCGCTCCACCTGCGCTTCCTGGATCCTGCGCCGCAAGGTGGATGGGTGGATCGCCTAGATCAGGACGGCACGCCGCTCGTCGACTTCATGCCTGCGACGAGTCTCTATCACCTGGCCGGCGCGGTCGACGAGATTTCGAGATTCGCCGCCGTCAGCAAGATCTAGCCGAAGCCGTCTACCGTCCCTGATCCCTCTCCGAGACGATTAGATTCTGAACCGGCCACCAGATGTTCAATGCGGGATCGTTCCAGATGAGCGTGAACTGGCCCGAGCGATCGTAGTCCGTGGTCTGCTTGTAGTGGAAGATCGCCTGCTCGCTCATCACGACATGGCCGTTGCCGAACTTCGGAGGCACCAGCATCTGGAGCCTGTTGGTCTCTGACAGGGTGAAGGACGTCCACTTCCGGTATTGCGAGGACTGGGGATCGTTGTTTATCACGACCATTTAGAAGCTGCCCTGCAGGCAGGAGATGAGCTTCCAGGTCTTGTCGTCGCCATGGATCCCGCGCAGCACATGCCGGCGCGACAGCGAGATATCGTCCTGGATGAAGTGCTGGTTGATCCCGGCCTCGCGGTAGAGGCGTTCGTTGTACGTCTCGACTACTGACCGCGGAAATCCTCGAAGATCGTCGACGGCTTTATCAGCCTGACGGAGTCGAGAGGCGTCGCGAGGGTCTCCATATGAATTCCCGTCGATTTCAGGATTGCGGCAGTGTTTCGCGCTGGCGGTAGACGATCGTCGATCCGGTGAAGTCGATCCCCGCCGGCACGTGAAGAAGATGGGAGAGGGCGGCCCGGACCCGCGGCTGCTTCTCCGGCGGCACGATGAAAGCCATGAAACCGGCGCCGCCGGCGCCGAGCAGCTTGCCGCCGAGTGCGCCGGCGGACAGGGCGGCCGAGTAGACATCGTCGATGCTGGTCGTCGTGACGCCGTCCGACAACTGGCGCTTGAGCTGCCAGGCTTCGTCCAGGAATTTCCCGAACGATTCGAGGTCGCCGGAGCGAAGCTGCTTCGCGGCGGGTTCGACCATCGCGTGCATGCGCCGGAGATGGTTGCTCTTCGTGGCGAGATTGGAGACCAGCATCTTGGCGATCGTCGAGGAAAGCCTGGTGGTGCCGGTGTAGAAAAGAAGGAGCCAGTCCTCGAGCTTCTGCTGGTTCTGGCCCGACAGGTCCAGCGGAAAGACGTCGATCGTGCCGTCGGTTCCAAAGCTGATGACGTTCAGGCCGCCATAGGCGCTGGCCACCTGATCCTGGCATCCCACCGTCTCTTGGAGAATGTCGCGCTCCAGGTGGATCGCGGCGTTGGCGAGATCGCGCTTGTTGATCGTCTGGCCGCGCATCGCGTACAGGACGTTGAGCAGTCCCACGGAAAAGGAGGAACTCGAGCCGATGCCCGAGCGGGCCGGAAGATCGCCCTGGTGATGGATTTCGACGCCCCGTTCGTTGTCGAACTCCATGCACTGCAGTCCCGCCCGAACCGCCGGATGCAGGATCTCGGAGATGGAGTTGACGGTTTCGATATGGGACCAGACCACCCTGTGGCGGGTCGCGGAGAAGGGGGGCAGATGACGCCCGACGATGTAGCAGTACCTGTTGATGGCCATCGACAGCACGCTGCCACCATGTTCTCGGTACCATTCGGGATAGTCGGTCCCGCCGCCGAAGAACGACACGCGGTAGGGTGTCCTCGACATTGCCATCGACATGTTGTCGCTTGCCGCAGGGCGCTTCATCTGTGGATGCTCTGTTCGGTTCTTCTGGCTATCGCGTCAGGAAACGGTTGCCCTCGACGGCGACCCGCTGCCGCCAATAGTCGAGCAGATCGCGCATCGTCTGCTCGAAGGGAGTTTCGGGTCGCCAGCCGGTATGCTGCTCGAACTTCGACGTATCGGGTACCTGGAGATCGGCATCGATAGGCCGAAGCCGGTCCGGGTCGACCTCTACCTTGATTTCCGCACGCTTCGGCGACAGCGCGATGAGATGCTCCAGGATGTTTCCGACGGTGCAGGAATGGGTGCCGCCGATATTGTAGTAGGCGCCCGGGACCGGATCCTTCGTCACGAGAAGATAGTAGGCGCGCACGGCATCGCGCACGTCGGCCACGGTGCGCAGCGATTCCAGGTTGCCGACCTTGACCACCGGCGGAACCAGGCCGTGCTCGATCATTGCAATCTGCTTGGCGAAGGTCGATTCCGCGAACACGTCGCCGCGGCGCGGGCCGGTATGCGTGAACATGCGCGTGGTCATGACCTTCATGCCATAGGCCTCGGCATAGAAGCGGCCGACGAGATCGGTTCCGACCTTGGAAATGGCGTAAGGCGAGGCGGGGTGGAAGCTGCATTCCTCGGAGATCGGCAGCTTTTCCTTCGGCACCCGGCCGAAGACCTCGGAGGAAGCGCAGACGTGGATGACGGCATCCGGGGCCGTCGTGCGCAGGGCGTCCAGGACCCGCACCGTCCCGAGGATGTTGGTATCCATCGTGTCGAGCGGGGAGTCGAAACTGGTGCGGGGAAAGCTCTGGGCGGCCAGATGGAACACATAGTCAGGCTTTGCCGATTCGACGCAGCGCTGGATGGAGAGAGTGTCTCGCAGGTCGCCGTAGACCAGGCGGACCCGGGAGCCCGAATTGATCAGTCCGACGATGGCGCTGAGATTGTCTAGAGGGCTGCGCCAGCGCAGGACGCCGATGATCTCCCAGTCGGTATGCTTCAGGATGTATTCGGCAAGGTGCGAGCCGACCATTCCCGTGATGCCCGTGATCAGGGCGCGCTTGGCCGCCATCTTGCAATGCCTCTCGTTTGGCCTTGAATCCTCCGGGGGGCCCATGCGGGTCCGGTCGGTGGCCTCAATAGTCTGTCTCGCGTGTGAATACGACTCCGAGATTAGAGCCCCTTGCCTGCCGCAATCGTGGCGAAGGTGCTGAAGGTCAACGCACGGAGGAGCATTTTCGTCTCTCCGCTACGCGCGCCCTGACGAAGTTGAGCAAGTCGCCCCCGAGAAACTGGTGGCCGGGGATGCCGGCCGCTTCCGCCGTCTGCATGTCGATGTCGCGGTCGCCAATCATGAATGACCCTCCCCAGTCGACGTTCCACGCTCTTCGAAGCTTGAGGATCATCCCGGGAGCCGGCTTGCGCAACTCGGAAACCCGCCGATATCGCTCGACCGCCCCTTCGGGGTGATAGGGGCAGTACTCGAAACAATCCACATGCGCGCCGGCGCTTTGCAGCTCGCTCTGCATCCAGCCGTGAAGAGACCTTACGTCGTCCTCGCCATAGTAGCCGCGCGCGACTCCTGCCTGGTTCGTAACGGCGAACACATAGTAGCCGGCATCGTTCAGCCAGCGGATCGCCTCCTTTGCCCCGTCGATCCAGCGTATCTGCTCGGGGCGATGCACGTAGTTGTCGTCGTGATTGATCACACCGTCCCGGTCGAGGAACGCAGCCGGCCTGCGCGTGAAGGCCGGCATTACCTGCTGCGAGCGTGCAAAATCGTCGGGAACCCCGATGTCGATGAAGGTGCCTTCCGCGGCGAGCGCCAGGAGTTCGCCCTCCGAGGCGAGCGGAGGGAGAATGTCGTTCTCGAGCGAGCTGGGGACGCTGCGGATCTCCTCGAGGATCCGTCGCCGGACGAGATAGATGCCGGCGTTGATGGGGAGCTCGCTTTCCGCCTTGGGCAGGAACCGCGATATGCGGTTCCCGCGGGTTTCGACGCGGCCGTAACGTCCGCCGGCGACACCACTGGCCAGCGCGAGGTGCATCGTCCAGTCGTCCCGCTCGAGAGCCGGCACGAGGGCCAGCCAGTTGAAGCCGAAGAAAGAATCTCCATTGGCCAGGAAAAAGACCGGTTCGAGGGCGTGGGCGGCGTTGGCGAGAGCGCCTGCCGTGCCCAAGGGTGCCGTTTCCACGACCACGTCGATCGACAGACCGCCGACGACCTTGCCCGCATAGTGTCGCACGACTTCGCCGGCATTATGCCCCGCCAGCAGCAGCAACCGCTCGAGGCCGAAGCGGTTTGCCTCGTCTATCAGATAGTCGAGAAAGGGCCGGCCTCCGACCTTCAGAAGGGGCTTGGGCATATTCTGAGTGAGGGGGCCGAGGCGGGTCCCAAGCCCGCCGACCAGGAAGACGATCTGTCGGACGGTCATGGCGTATCTCCGGCGGCGCGAGCCACGGCACGTTCTTTCAGAGCCTCCCAAGCCACCCCTAATCCAAGGCATAGGAATGCGGGCAGGAGTCAACTCCGATGTTCTCGGACCTTCTATCCACCGCGACGTTTATCGAAACGGTCCCTCGCTTCGGTTCGCGTCCCAAGGAGAACCGAAGGGTCTTTTGCGTCGTTCGGGATGACACGAGCGGTGCGCTGTGCGTCGATGCCGCGAACCGTGTCATCCCGAACGGCGCGAGGAATCCTTGCTGAGATGCGACGGTCGTTGATCGCGCGCTGCGGATTTAACTTTAACCTTGACGCCGAATAGTGAAAACACCGTACGAGAGCCTTCAGGCGCCGTTGTCCGGAATACGAGAGATCGAATCCCATTGGCGGAGGCCGACACCAAAACCCGCTGCACGCCCTTCATGGCAGACAATATGCGTTCCGGTGCGATGAACTCCGAAGGGTCGGCGCCGCCGAGCGCGACGCCCAGCTTGCCCTGGGTTATCTCGACGGCTACTTCGAAGAATAGTACGGCGTTGTCCTCCAAGACGGTCTGTGGCGAATTCGTGTCTGCCGTGACCACCACCGCATAGCTCCATGCGCGATCCGAGGTTTCAATCGTCCGGCCAACTATCGACGAAAGGGCAAAGGTCTTGCCTTGCCCGACGTTGTCGCGACTCCATATTTGACGCCCAACTGCGCGCAGCCTGTCGGCCATGCCTCCAACGGCTGGTGCAGCGGCTGCGCCGGTAACTGACGAACCGAACTGAACTGCAGCCAGACGTAACGGAGAGGCGATTTCGCTACCGGCAACGACATCGAGTGATTCGTCAAAACGTAACGGTAGCGGAAACACCAGAGACAGTGCTGCCGTGCCCACGTGATCGCGGTCACGCTGGAGGACGAAATTGTCGTGATCCAGGACCAGCGCTTGGCGATAGCCATGCTGAGCAAGCCAGGAGAGAGCTTCGCCGGCGCTTTGATTGCGCTTTGCAAGGGCATGGTTGAGTTCAATCACAATGAGCGGATTGTGCGCCAGCAATGTCTTTTCGGCGCCACGCAACACTTCGAAATCGAAACTGTCGACGTCGATCTTCAGGCAATCGATGCGGGCAGGTCGGTGTTCTGCGACGAAGTCGTCAAAGCGATAGAACGGATACTCCTGAATGTCGCCTTCGCCGCCCCACAGACGGAAGATGCGATCCCGCTGCACGCCGGTCGTTGCGCCCAGCGCCACCTGATGCACTTCGACATTGGTGATGGCGTTGTGGGAGAGATTAGTGCGCAGCATTCCCGCCGTCGATGTGGGCTCGAAGGAGATGACCCGGCCCTGCGGCGCCAGCTGCGCGAACAGTATGGAGTAATACCCCACATTCGCGCCGATATCGAAGATCCACCAGTCTGGTTGCACGTTGTCGACGAACCAGCGTTTGGTTTCCAGCTCGCACAGCGGGTAGTAGTTGCGAAATTCATCGTAGAAAGCTACGAGCTCGATGGGCGCCCGTCCGGGAATGATCGTCTCGATGATCTCTGGCATGTTTGATCCTAGTGGCGTTCTGCCCATGTCGGCGGCTTCCATCATTTTCTGTCAAGTCCGACGAGGATCCAGCTCTTGCGAATCCAAAACAGGCGCTCAAAAGCCGCTGCCCAAACCGCGAAATTCTCGACTGCGGCTTGCACGACGCCGAGCGGAGCCATGTTTCTGCGAAGAGTTTCCGGATCGGGACAGAAATCGTGCCACACGCATGTCCCGCCCGGGCGTAGAACGCGCAAGGCTTTTAGCGTGTCGCTTGCCACGACGTCCGGCGTATGTCCGCCGTCGATCAGCACAGTGTCGAAGGGATTCGACTCGAAGGGGGCTGTGTCGAAAGCTCGGCTGTCACACAAAATCTGGTGAACGCGGTCTCCATAGCCGGCTTGACGGTAGAGGCGTCCGATGGAGGAGCCGGCATCCGTCGCCGCGTAGAGCGTTGCACCGTCTCTGCCGGCCTCGCCCTCGGGAAGGTTGAGCGTCCAGATTTCCGCATCGGTAACTCTCGCGACCAGGGCCGTGCCAAAACCCTCCCAGGTACCGAACTCCAAGTGTCGCCTAGGCGCCACAGTGCGCCAGAGAGCTTCGAGTATCGGCGCATCGTCCGTCTCCATCTTCCAGTCGGACAGCGCCTTGGTGGCGGCATTTGGCGGGAGGGTTGGCTGAGCGGTGGGGCCGAGCAAGGCAGCGAGTTCATCAACGTCGACGATCTCTAAACCACCAACTGAAACGGCCGGACGCCTGCCGTTAGACGGAACGTCCCAGACAGTCTGGGCCCAGGCAAGTGCCCCGTCCAGTTCTGCCAGCGGGATCGAGGTGCTTCCTTCCGACCAGGAAACCGGAAACGCGCTGCCTGATGTCATCGCTTCGGCCGACAGGTCGTACAGTTCGAACTCGGTCACGATCCCGTCGGACGCTACATTGCGAAAGATCACGGAGTCGGCATCGATCGGTCGGCCAACCCAGAGACGGACGCGCTGGATCGAGTCCTCCGCAGAAAGCACCCGCTCGTGCGAAATGAAGTGGGGACTGTCGGCCGACGCTACTGCGATACCCAACTGCCCTTTGCGCACCCGCACTCGGCATTCAACGATCAAGGCGTCTCCTGCAGCCAATCGGCTGAGACGCGTCCGGTTGAGGCGGCAAGAAAGCGCATACTCCCATTGGCTTGGTGTGCTGTGCACGTGGGCGATTGCGACCTCGTCGCCAAAAGCGCGGCGAAGCAGTCGAAGTACGCGCCACGTCGCGTAATTTTTCGAGCTGTTAAGTACTTTCGGCGGGAGCGGAAAAACTCCGTGGATCTGCGTGTTCATGACCAAGGCGTTAGAATCATAGTGCGCTATCAATCATCGTCGGGCGCTGGCGTCAAACATTGAGCACCAATGGGGGCCGGAGAGGGGCTCGCCAGCCTGCCAAATATGTGGCAAGAGAACAATAAATGCTCGATAAACTCCTCCGTTTGTGGCGAAGCGCTGCGCGTCCCTATGACGCGGTCAAAAGTATCGACTGCTTCGATTTGCGTCGATTCTCGCCAAGTCATGGCATCAGTGTTCACGCGTCGCGTACGCTGCGACTTACCGGCTCCGTGCCGGCATGGTCGTATTTGGTGACCTGGAATAACACCTGTCCTGTCCATCGCGCGAATGAGGGTGGCCTGCAACTCGACATGGAAATCGAGGTTCGAACTGGCGAGTTGGAGGCTGCGCTCCTGGCAGCCGACGGCAAGACGCTTCTATGCCGGACCGATGTTGCGCATGGCGGCAGCCGGATCGTCCTTGAAACAAGACGTGCAATCGACGCTGCTTCCCTGATCTTGCGAAGCCGAAGCCAGAGTACGGTGGATGTCGAGATTCTTGCCCTGACCAGCAGGATCACGTCGGTGGGCGTGGTACGCGAACGCGGCTTCCTGTCCAAGGATGCGTTCGACGATTTGGCTGGCCGTATGGCGTCGCCCGAAGTCACCATCGTGGACGTTGGCGCAAACCGCGGAGACACCGTTGCTGCCTTCCTAGATCGCTTTCCGGCCGCCCGGATTTGGGCTCTCGAACCGCACCCCGCGACCTTTGCCGGCATGGCAGCGCGTTTCGCTGGAGATGCGCGGGTTCTGCCCCGCAAGCTCGCGTTGAGCGAGCGGCGCGGCCAGTCGGTCATGCATGTCTATTCCAATGCCGCGATCAATTCATTGTCTTCCGTCGCGGTCGGGGCCGAACGACTGATCGACGGTCCGGTGGTCGCCGAACCGACCATTGTCGTCGATCATCTTTCCTTGGGCGAGTTCTGCAATACTGAGGGGCTTGAGCAGTTTGACATCCTGAAGCTCGATACCCAGGGGCATGATCTCGCCATTCTGCAAGGACAAGCCGACCTGCTGCGGAGCGGGCGTATCCGCTACATCCTTGCGGAGCTTCTATTTGCGCCGCTCTATACGGGACAGGCCCAAGCAGGCCAGGTCATTTCCTTGCTCGAATCCTGCGGATACCAAGTTTTAGATTTCTACGACTTCGTGTACGATGAGAGCCAAGGTCTCAAATGGGGAGATGCTCTTTTTGCCCACGTTGAGGCCTGTCAGGCTACCATGCAACAATCTGGTGCCCCTGCTTGAGGATGTTGCGGCCCTGCGCTTGCGGGCCGCGTCTATCCTCGAACAGGCGTAGATTTTGACGTGGCTCTATATATCCCTATCGGCAAGCTTGGGATTTGATTTCGGCAAGATCGAGGTTATTGCGATGATCGATTCGCTTTGTCGTGCCATGGGAGCAAGATTGTGAGTGGCGTAGGTATCTTGGCGAAACTTTCAGAGGCCCTGCGTGTGAAAAGGCCTGATCGAAGTCGACCTGAGCCAAATCTCAGTGAAGCGTGGTCGTCGCCAGATACCGAATTGCAACAGCTCGTCCTAAGGGCACGCAACACGGCGCGTAGTGGTGACCTCGAGAAGGCAATCGAGCTCTACAGCGATGTACTCGCCTTGGCACCCGACTTCGTGGACGCGATCGAGGCACGGGCTGAACTGCTCGATATGACGGGCCACGTTGAGCAATCCGCGGCTGCATATGTGGAAGCGCGTCGCATCAAGTCGGCCGTGCGGCAGGGGCCACCGGATCGTCCGTTCGTGGCACGTCTGCGGGGCAATTTCTTCATGGAGGCCGCTTCCTATGATGTCGTGCTCCGTTCCTCGTTGAAGAAGAATGCGCTGCCGCATCTCGCCCGCGGCAACGCTTATCTGGCCAGCGGCCGCCCGGACAGGGCGCTGATCGACTATGACAATGCGCTTAAGGTGAAGCGGGGGCTCGTGGATGCGATGGTGCTCAGGGCCGAGGCTCTGCTGCAACTGGGGCGCCATGACGAAGCCTTGGCAGCCGTCGATCTCGTGCTGGCTGCCCGTTCGGCTGACACCGAAGCGCTGAGTAGTCGGGCCGCCATTCTGATGGCACTCGGGCGGCTCGAAGCCGCCAATGTAGATCTAAACTGCCAACTCGCTTTGTTGCCCAGCAGTCAGGCGGCGGCGAGAGGCTGCGTGGCCTTGCGCCTGGCAGCCTACGAAGTTGCGGCTGCGGAGTTCGACAGCGCCTTGATACGGCAGCCCGGCGACGCCTATTGGCATCTGTATCGTGGGGTTGCCCGGATTCGGCTCGGTGGCACGACGGATGGCGACGCGGTACTGGACGAGGGCCAAGCTTGGCCACAACTGCTTCTCGCTTTCCAGGTTGGACAAGCGAGCGAACAGGAGGTGACGGCGTTTGCGGATTCCGATGATCGCCGCGCCGAATCATGGTTCCAATTCGGGATACGTGCGATCAGGAAGGATCGTGAGGCTGCGCGGCGCCACTGGCAAAAGGTCGTCGACCATTGTGCGCCGTCGCTGATCGAGTTTGCGGCTGCCCGCAACGAATTGGCACGCTGCTAGATTCCGCATTGATCCATCACGCAGAGGATTAGGATGTTCTCCGTTATCCTGTACGGTCGTAACGACAGTCACGGCTACAATTTGCACAAGCGGGCGGCGATCAGCTTCAACGCCATTGCCGAGGTCATGTCCGATCCCGACGACGAAATCCTTTTCGTCGACTACAACACGCCGGACGATCATCCCACCTTTCCCGAGGCCATTCACGATACACTCACCGACAAGGCCAAGAAGCACATGCGCATTTTGCGCGTGCGGCCGGAGCATCACGTTCACCTCAAGTCGAAGACACATCTGGTCGCGCTCGAAAGCCAGTCACGCAACATCGCCTTGCGCCGCTCCAATCCGAGAAACCGTTGGATTCTCTACACCAACACCGACATGCTACTGGTGCCTCGTGTCGAAGGTGAGTCGCTCAGCGAAATCCTCGGTTCGATGCCCGATGGCTTCTACCAGATACCGCGCTTTGAGCTGCCGGAGATGCTGTGGGAGGCCGCTTTCGATCGCCGCGATCCGGCGGGTAACCTGAAGTTGTTGCGTGAATGGTCGGTGCGATACCACCTCAATCAGGTCGTGCACAATTTCATGCCGATGAAGTATGACGCCTTGGGAGATTTTCAGGCGGCGCTGCGCGAGGATATGTTTGCAATCCACGGTTTCGACGAGGAGATGATTCTCGGTTGGCACTGCGATTCCAATTTGGCGGCCCGACTGGCGCTTTATCGCGGTAGGATCGATACTCTGATCGACAAGGTGTTCGGCTACCACTGCGACCATACCCGCGTGGCAGCCGCCAACAACAAAGGACGTCAGACCAAGATGAACGATCAGGAGCGCTTCATCTGGGACGTTGCATCGCCTTATCTGCCGGCTCAGGCCGAGACGTGGGGATGGCCCGACGTAGCGATAGAGGAAGTACGGTTGGACCGCGAGACCTCGTATCAGCGCTTCACGACCGGTCTTGATGCCGCCCTCGAGCCGGCGACCACCCCCTATGGGACGACTAGCCTAGAATGGCAGCTCTACGAGGATCTGAGCTACGATCTTTTGCATACGCTACCGTTCGTCTGCGATCAGGTTCTGACCTATCCACGCGGCACGGCAGTGATGATCGGCGCGGCGCGGGCAGAGTTCGTGAGCCGATTTGCGAAAGCATGGCAAGCAATGGGTTTTATCGGTCCGTTGCTTGTGCCGGACGAGTTCGAGGGGCTGCCCACCGACCTGGCGGGCGTCAAGCGCGGCCCGTTCAAGGAACTCGTCAGCCAAGCCCATCTGTTCATCTTCGAGTTTGGCTTGGCGACGCAACACCTTAATGAGCCGGTCCGGCGGGGCCGGGTGGTCGGCCCTGTCGACAAGGAGCGTTTGAAGACGGTTGCCCGCCTGTTCAAGCTTGCCGCGTCGACCGAGAGTGAGACCCGCCCCACAGGACGACAGTTGCCGCGCCGATTTATCGGGGTCAACGTGATCTACAACAAATACTGGCCGATCTTCACCGACTATGTGGGAGCCAATATCAATCCCTTCTGTAGTCAGGTTCTCGCCGGTATTCCGCGGGTAGCCCCGCCAGTGCATGGCAAGGTCCTTTGGTTTCGCGGAAGACGTGCTGCCGTCTGACGGCACGCACTAGCAATACCTCGGCCTCGCAGAGCGTGTTGAACAGTTCGGCATTCAGAAGTTCGTCCCGGAGCTTCGAGTTGAAGCTTTCGCAGTATCCGTGCTCCCAGGTGCTCGCCGGCTCGATGAATAGCGTCTTCACGCCAAGCCTGCCGAGCCAATGCCGTACCGCCCTGGGCCGCGAACTCGGGTCCGTTGTCCGACCGATTGTCCTGTCGTGCCAGCTTGCTCCGCCTCCTTAGGGCGCTGACCGGATTGATGGGCGAGTGGAGAAGGCCATAAACACCGATCGATCCTCAATGCGCTTTTCCAACGTTGTAATACGGATGGCGTATGAGCTACTCGGCAAGGAGGACCAGTTGACAGCCCGTCGCATGGTCCAGCCGAAAGTCCTCCTACAGTGAGGCGATTGGCATTCAGTTCAGCATCCTGCAATGACTGTTATAGATGAATAACAAGCCTCACTATCTTTGGGGGCGAGCCCGGATCGAATTT
>JBILYJ010000397.1:0-5182 GCA_044377795.1 Reyranella sp.
GCCGCCGCTGGTCTCCAATCCGCCGGAGATCGGCCAGCACAATGACGAGGTGCTGTCGGAGATCGGCTACGACCCTGCGGGCATCGCCGGGCTCAAGGCGGGCGGGCTGCTCGGGCCCAGATAGACCGCGGCGTGCCGACGTTCAGCCGGAATGAGATCGCCGGCCAGCTGCTCGCGCTGGGCGGTGACGGCCGATCTTTTCTGGCGGCAAACGGGTGTCGTGCGCTCCGATCATCTGCAGGCCTTCGCCGCAGTCGGGCCGCGCGCCGAGGCGACCGTGAAGACGCTGCTGCCGCTGCCGCCGCACGTTCCGGACAGTCCGGTGGGGCTGGTGCATGACCTCGACGGACATGTGCTGCAGCGAGGCGTCGGGCACGAGGCCGACACCTCGCTGCATCTCGCCGAACTCATCGCCAAGGTGCCGTACGGCATCCCGCGGCACTGCATGGTGATGCAGCAGCGAAGGCGCGTGCGGGTCGACTATGTCGGGAACGATCATTGCTGCCAGCGCTTTGCCCTGGCCGACAGCTGGCTGCGGGCGAGGGGACTGCAGGCGGAAGGGCCCGTGGGGCATGGCATGGCGCGGCTCGCGCGCGCCAGCGATATCGTCGGTCTCGCGGTCGACGCGATGCGGCGGCAGCCCACGATCTTCCTGCACGGGCCGGAGGAGGGCTGCGCGGAGTGCGACGCAGCGCGCTGCGGAGCATGAGAGAAACTGTCCCGAAACGGGGGTAACCCACAGGGAACGTATCTAGAACTTGTGTCAAGAACATTAGTTCTATCAGAGGGTTATTTGTTCCATTGCCCGGTGGAACAAAATGGGTACATTGGCGCCATCAGACATTCGAACCTGAGGCGGACTTATCCGCATTGCCGCTCCTGACAGGGGCATGGGAAGAAGGAGAAAGCCAATGTCGGCGATGCTCAAGGTGGTCGAAAAAGAAGGCATGGAAAGCAAGAACAAGGCGCTGGACGCCGCTCTCGCCCAGATCGAGCGCGCCTTCGGCAAGGGTTCCATCATGAAGCTGGGCCAGCGCGAGGCGCTGGAAATCGAATCGATCTCGACCGGCTCGCTGGGCCTCGACATCGCGCTCGGCATCGGCGGCCTGCCCAAGGGGCGCATCGTCGAGATCTACGGTCCGGAAAGCTCGGGCAAGACCACGCTCGCCCTGCATGTCATCGCGGAAGCGCAGAAGAAGAGCGGCTCCTGCGCCTTCATCGACGCCGAGCATGCGCTCGATCCGGGCTATGCCAAGAAGCTGGGAGTCGACATCGGCAACCTGCTGATCTCCCAGCCGGATGCCGGCGAGCAGGCGCTCGAGATCGCCGACACGCTGGTGCGCTCCGGCGCCATCGACGTGCTGGTGATCGACTCGGTGGCTGCCCTCGTGCCGCGCGCCGAACTCGAAGGCGAGATGGGTGACTCCTTGCCGGGCCTGCATGCCCGCCTGATGAGCCAGGCGCTGCGCAAGCTCACCGCGTCGATCTCCAAGTCGAACACGCTGGTGATCTTCATCAACCAGATCCGCATGAAGATCGGTGTCATGTTCGGCAGCCCCGAGACGACGACGGGCGGCAATGCGCTGAAGTTCTACGCCTCGGTCCGCCTCGACATCCGCCGCATCGGTGCACTCAAGGACAAGGACGAAGTCGTCGGCAACGCCACGCGCGTCAAGGTCGTGAAGAACAAGGTGGCGCCGCCGTTCAAGGTCGTCGAATTCGACATCATGTACGGCGAGGGCGTGTCCAAGAGCGGCGAGTTGATCGATCTCGGCGAGAAGGCCGGCGTCGTCGAGAAGTCGGGCTCCTGGTACTCCTACGACGGCACCCGCATCGGCCAGGGCCGCGAGAACGCCAAGAATTACCTCAAGGAGCACCCCGAGGTCGCCAATGCGATCGAGAACAAGGTGCGCGCCAACGCCGGCATCCTGGCCAACGTCCTGATGGATGGCGGCAAGGAAGAGGACGACGACGAGGAATAGGGAACCCCGATCCCCTGTCTCCGGGTCCCTAAGGGCGGTACCGCACCCCACGCGCGGTACCGCCCATTTTCTTATGCGCAAAGCGCATAAGAAAATGGGCGGGGCGGGCGGCAGCGCATTCTAGCGGCTTGGCTACAAGCCGCGAATGCGCGAGAGCCCGCACGGTTCAGAAAGAATCTGAGCGCTGATACCAATCCTCCTCAAGGGCGCTTGGCGGACATCCCCTTCAGAAACCGCTGAATCCACTCCGGCCCCGTACGCCGGGCACCAGCCGCCGGCCGGCTCGTCGCCCAATCCATCAGCAGTGCCAGCGGAAACCACTCCTCGCGCTCGTCCTGCAGGCGTCGGGCCGCCAGCGAGACCTTGGGGACGGGCACCGGGGTCACGCCTTCCTGCTCGGGCCCGGCACAGAGTTCGGCCGGCGAGGTGACCAGATATTCGCGGCAGACCAGCGGCCGGTCGGGGTGGATGGAGCAGCTTTCCTCCTCGAGGAAGGGGCAGGGGATGCCCAGCGCGAAGTAGGCGGTCGACAGCTCGCGGTCGGGCCGGCCCTTGCGCTCCTTGAGGTTTGCGGCGGCGAGGGCAGCCTCCGCGGCGGCGAAGCGGCCTTCCAGCACGGCGCGCCGCTCCGCGGGCAGGGCCGCGACTGTCGACAGCAGGCGTTCAGCCTCGGTGCGCGAGACCGGCACGAGCTGGCGGCAGCAGGCCCCGCAGCCCTTGCGGCAGGAGATCGCTTTGCCGGCCTCGGCAGCCGTCACGACGGCGTTCACCAGGCCCTGCAGGGCCGGGACGACGTCCGCCGCCGGCACGGGGCCGCTCGGGACGGTGATCGGATGGACGACCCTGAGGTCGCCCACGGAGAGGCGAAGAGTGGCGGTAGAATGGGCCTCGGCGGCCATTTCCCCTGGGCTCCCTGTTCTGGACTTGGCGGTCGGGCGCACGCTACAAGGCCGGCATGCAAAGCGTCAGCGAAATCCGTCGTACCTTCCTGGAATACTTCCGCAAAAACGGCCACGAAGTCGTGGAATCGAGCCCGTTGGTGCCTCGAAACGACCCGACGCTGATGTTCACGAACGCCGGCATGGTGCAGTTCAAGAACCTCGAGAACGTGGGCTACACGGCCCGCCATCACACCTTCTTCGAGATGCTGGGCAACTTCTCGTTCGGCGACTACTTCAAGGAGCACGCGATCGAGCTGGCCTGGAACCTTCTGACGAAGGACTACGGCCTGCCCAAGGACAAGCTGCTGGTCACGGTGTTCCACACCGACGACGAGGCGGCCGGGCACTGGAAGAAGATCGCGGGCCTGTCCGACGACAGGATCATCCGCATCCCGACCTCGGATAACTTCTGGGCCATGGGCGACACCGGCCCGTGCGGCCCGTGCTCGGAAATCTTCTACGACCATGGCGAGGGCATCCCCGGCGGTCCGCCGGGCAGCCCCGATCAGGACGGCGACCGGTTCATCGAGATCTGGAACCTGGTCTTCATGCAGTTCGAGCAGGTGACCAAGGACGAGCGCATCGCGCTGCCCAAGCCGTCGATCGACACCGGCATGGGCCTGGAGCGTCTCGCGGCCGTCCTGCAGCACAAGCACAACAACTACGACATCGACCTGTTCCGGGCGCTGATCGAGGCGGTCGCGCACGAGACCGGCGTCGATCCCGACGGCAAGCAGGGCGCGTCGCACAAGGTCATCGCCGACCACCTGCGCGCGACGTCGTTCCTGATCGCCGACGGCGTGCTGCCCTCCAACGAGGGCCGCGGCTACGTGCTGCGCCGCATCATGCGCCGCGCGATGCGCCACGCGCATATCCTGGGCGCGCAGGATCCGGTGGTCTTCAAGCTGGTGCCGACCCTGGTGCGCGAGATGGGCGACGCCTATCCCGAACTGTCGCGCGCCCAGCCGCTGATCACCGAGACGCTGAAGCTCGAGGAGACGCGCTTCAAGAACACGCTGGGCACCGGCCTCAAGCTGCTCGAGGACGAGACGCGGGAGCTGAGCGCCGGCGGCACGCTGAAGGGCGAGGTCGCGTTCAAGCTCTACGACACCTTCGGCTTCCCGCTCGACCTCACCCAGGACGTGCTGCGCGCGCGCGACATCAAGGTCGACACCGACGGCTTCGAGAAGTCGATGGACGAGCAGCGCGCCAAGGCGCGGGCCGCCTGGGCGGGCTCGGGCGAGACCGCCGACCAGGCGATCTGGTTCGACGTGCGCCAGAAGGCCGGCGCCACCGAGTTCCTGGGCTACGACACCGAGCGTGCCGAGGGCCAGATCAGGGCGATCCTGCTCGACGGCAAGGAAGTCCAGTCGCTGAAGGCGGGACAGACCGGCTGGATCGTGACCAACCAGACGCCGTTCTATGCGGAGTCGGGCGGCCAGCAGGGCGATGCCGGCCGTCTGGTGAGCGGCGCCAACGAGGCGTCGGTCGCCGATGTCCAGAAGATGGTGGGCGATCTCCACGCCCATCAAACCACGGTCGAGACGGGCGAACTCAAGGTCGGCGACGATCTGGTCATGACCATAGACCCGGTCCGCCGTGCCCAGCTGCGGGCGCATCATTCGGCCACCCACCTGCTGCACGAGGCGCTGCGCCGCCATCTCGGCAAGCACGTCACGCAGAAGGGCTCGCTGGTGGCACCGGACCGGCTGCGCTTCGACATCAGCCATACCAAGGCGGTCTCGGCCGAGGAACTGCGCCGGATCGAGGACGAGGTGAACGATCGCATCCGCCACAATTCGGCGGTCGAAACGCGCCTCATGACCCCGGACGAGGCGATCGCCGCCGGCGCCATGGCGCTGTTCGGCGAGAAGTATGGCGACGAAGTCCGCGTCCTCACGATGGGCGGCGATGCCGACGTCCCGGGCGGCGAGAAGTATTCGGTCGAGCTGTGCGGCGGCACCCATGCGCGCCGTACCGGCGACATCGGCCTGTTCAAGATCGTGGGTGAGGGCGCGGTCGCGGCCGGCGTCCGCCGCATCGAGGCGCTGGCCGGCAATGCGGCCGAGACCTTCGTCCGCCATCAGGCCGACCTGCTGGCCGAGGCCGCGGCGACCCTGAAGGTGCGACCCGAGGATCTGCCGGCCCGTCTGGCGGCGCTGGTCGAGGGACAGAAGAGGATCGAGCGGGAACTGTCGGATGCGCGCAAGGCGCTGGCCCTGGCCGGCGGTGGCTCGGGCGGCGGGTCCGCGGCCGACG
>JBILYJ010000039.1:0-19770 GCA_044377795.1 Reyranella sp.
CGGGTCTGTCGGGAAGCGATCGGCCGTCACGACTACCGGCGGCAGCATGCCGTCCGGTTCGGTCTGGGCCTGCGCCGTCAGGGGTACGGCGAGTGGCGACAGCAGCGGAAGGATGAATAGAAATCGACGGATCGGCGTCATAGACGGATCTCCCAAGACAGAACACGCACAAGGCGCGTCACCGCTCGGTTGACCGTCCCGTTGGATTGTCCCGTCCATCGGAAGAGCGACGCTATCGCCGGCAGGTCTTCTGGCTCGCGGGTCGCAGCTCGTGCCCGTCTTCCCAGACCGAAGTCCAGTGACTCTTGGGCAGTCGCTCGCCGCTTACAGCTGCGGGTACAGCTGCCGATTAGCTCCCGAAGGAGCAGTACGGCATTCCCTGTTAGCCTCCGGTTAAGGAGGACCGTCGATGCGCACTGGTTAAGGCACATCGGCAGCTTCCGTCAAGATTTCGTGATCGGCAGCCCTACAGCACGGGTACGCCGTGTGGCGCGCACGCTACACTCGGGGATGACCAGAATCCTGCTGACCCGACACGGTCACGTCGACGGAATCCATCCCGCCCGCTTCCGCGGACGCGCGGAGCTGCCGCTCACGGCCCTGGGGCTGGCGCAGGCCGATGCGCTGGCCGCCCGCATCGCTGCGCGCTGGAAACCCGTTGCCGTCTATACGAGTTCGCTGCAGCGCTGCGTCGTGACGGGAGGCCGGGTTGCAGAAGTCTGCGGAATTCCCGCGTCGGTTCACGACGGCATGGGCGACATCGACTATGGCACCTGGCAGATGCGCACCCACGCGGAGATCGAGGCGGAGTCGCCGGAGGCCTATCGCCTGTGGCGACGGGCGCCGCATCTCGTGCGCTTTCCCGGCGGCGAGTCGCTGCAGGACGTGGTGGCGCGGACCTCGAACGCCCTTCGCCTGGTGCTGGAGCGGCATGCCGACGAAACGGTCGTCCTGGTCGGCCATGACAGCGTGAACCGCGCCTTGCTGTTGCAGCTCCTCGACCAGCCGCTGTCGGCCTATTGGAAGCTGGCCCAGGACCCGTGCACGCTGAACGAGGTCGAGGTCTTCGCGGCAGGTGATGTGAGGGTGGGGTTCATCAACGACACCAGCCATCTCGACCATCTGGACCGGGGCTGACCGGAGGCGTAAATGGCCCGGCATGCGGGCCTTTTCATATGATGTGATCGTGGTGGGCGGCGGCCATGCCGGCTGTGAAGCTGCGGCCGCGTCGGCGCGCCTCGGCGCCCGCACCCTGCTGCTCACCCACCGGATCGAGACGATCGGCGAAATGTCCTGCAATCCGGCGATCGGCGGGTTGGGCAAGGGCCACCTCGTCCGCGAGATCGATGCGCTGGACGGGATCATGGGCCGGGCCATCGACCGCGGCGGCATCCAGTTCCGGACCCTCAACCTGTCCAAGGGGCCGGCTGTGCGCGGACCGCGCGCCCAGGCCGACCGCAAGCTCTACCGGCAGGCCATCCAGGCGTTGCTGGCGGAGCAGGCAAATCTCGAGATCCGCGCCGACGCGGTTGCAGACATTCTAATAGATGAAACTGGTGCGTGTGCCGGTGTCATCACCGAGTCCGGTTCCGAGATCGGCGCCGGGCGGGTGATCCTCACGACGGGTACGTTCCTGCGCGGCCTGATCCATATGGGCGAGACCAAGATCCCCGCCGGGCGCGTGCGGGGCGATGGGGTCGAGGAGCCGTCGACGGCGCTTGCCCAGACATTGCATCGACTTGGCTTCAAGCTGGGACGCCTCAAGACCGGGACGCCGGCACGGCTGGACGGTCGGACGATCGACTACGCTCCGCTGGAGCGGCAGGACGGCGACGATCCGCCCCGGCCATTCTCCTACCTGACCGAGCGCATCACGACGCCCCAGGTCCCCTGCCACATCACGACGACGACGGCGGCGACGCACGAGATCATTCGCGCCAACCTGCACCGGGCGCCGATGTATTCCGGCCAGATCGAGAGTGTCGGCCCTCGTTATTGTCCGTCGATCGAGGACAAGGTCGTGCGGTTCGGCCAGCGGGACCGCCATCAGATCTTCCTGGAACCCGAGGGTCTGGACGACTTCACCGTCTACCCGAACGGGATCTCGACCTCCCTGCCAAAGGACGTCCAGCTGGCGATGCTGCAGACCATTCCCGGTCTGGAGCGTGCCGAGATGCTGCGGCCGGGGTACGCCATCGAGTACGACCACATCGATCCGAGGGAACTGAACGCGACCCTGGAAACCCGCCGGGTTCCGGGGCTCTACATGGCCGGCCAGATCAACGGCACGACCGGCTACGAGGAAGCGGCCGCCCAGGGTCTCATCGCCGGTCTGAATGCGGTGCTGGCAAAGCCCTTCATCGTGGATCGCGCCGACGGCTATCTGGGCGTCCTGATCGACGACCTCGTTTCGCTCGGCGTGACCGAGCCCTACCGGATGTTCACCTCGCGCGCCGAGTATCGCCTCTGGCTCCGCGCCGACAATGCCGACCAGCGCCTCACCCAGAGGGGCATCGAGATCGGCTGCGTCGGCCCCGAGCGGGCGGCGATGTTTCACGTGAAACATCAGGCACTGGAGGCGGCTCGCTCCCTGGCCGGCGGATTGAAGATCAGCCCCTCCGCCCTGGCCAAGCGCGGCATCCCCATCAATCAGGATGGGGTCGCGCGGTCGGCCCTCAATCTACTGGCCTATCCCGAGATCGACTGGACTAGGCTGGTCGGCCTTTGGCCTGAGCTCGGAACGGTATCCGCCGAGGTGGCGGAACAGTTGACGATCGACTCCCGTTACGAGGGTTACCTGAGCCGGCAACGGGGTGACATTGCCGCCTATCGTCGGGACGAGGCCTTGGCGCTTCCGGAGGACCTGGATTACGGGGCCATTGGGAGTCTTTCGACGGAGGTCCGCCAGAAGCTAGAAGCCAACCGGCCGGCCACCCTCGGTCAGGCGGCGCGGATTTCAGGCGTCACGCCGGCAGCATTGGTGGCCTTGCTGAAGCATGTTCGCCGTAAGGCAGCATGACATGGCCGACCTGCTCGCCGATGTTTCACGTGAAACACGCCGTCAGCTGGAAACTCTCGTGGAAACCCTGGAGCGGTGGCAGAAGGCCATCAATCTGGTGGGCAAGACGACTTTGGAGGGCGCCTGGAAACGGCACATCCTCGACTCGGCCCAGATTGTTCCCCTCATACCAGCCGAGGCGAAAACGCTGGCCGACCTGGGAAGCGGTGGCGGGTTCCCTGGACTCGTCATCGCTGCGATGCGGCCAGATCTGGAGATTACCCTGATCGAGTCCGATGCCCGGAAAGCGGCGTTTCTGGGCGAAGCCGGCCGGAAGATGGGGCTGGCCCGCCAGCCAAAGCTGGTGATCAAGCGAATCGAGGTGGCGCCGCCGGCCAACGCCGACGTGGTGACCGCCAGGGCCTTGGCGCCCCTGACCCAGTTGCTTGAATGGTCCGACCGCCACAGGATGGATACCGCTATTTGTCTTTTCCACAAGGGGAAAGACTGGCAGGCAGAGGTGGACGAGGCCAAGAAGAGATGGGACTTTTCCCCGGAAGCATTTGCGAGCGTAACCGATCGTGACGCCGTCCTCCTCAGAATCGGCCCCTACACCGCCGCAGATCTTCGCGATCGCCAACCAGAAGGGCGGCGTCGGTAAGACCACGACGGCGATCAACCTCGCGACAGCCCTGGCGGCCGTCGGCGAGAAGGTCCTTTTGATAGACCTTGATCCGCAGGGAAACGCCTCCACGGGTCTAGGGGTGGCGAGAAATGAGCGCTCACCCGGTTCCTATGAGTTCCTGCTGGGCCTGAATCCACTCGATGCCTCGGTTCGGGCCACCCAGATCCCCGGCCTGGACGTCATGCCGGCTGCGGGCCAGCTTGCCGGAGCCGAGATCGAACTGATCGATCTGGAGCGTCGGGAGCACCGGCTGGCCGAGGCGCTGGCCGCGCCGGGCAACGACGCCCGGCAGCGCTGGACGATCGTCCTGATCGACTGTCCGCCCTCGCTCGGCCTCGTCACCCTGAACGCCCTGGTCGCGGTCGACGCCGTCCTGGTTCCGCTGCAGGCGGAGTTCCTGGCGCTGGAGGGCATCGGGGCGCTCGGCAACACCATCGACCGAGTCCGGAAGAGACTCAATCCCAGGTTGCATATCTTCGGGGTCGTCCTGACCATGGTGGACCGCCGCATGACGCTCAGCCAGCAGGTCGTGGCCGACGTGCGCGCGCACTACGGCGAGCTGGTCTTTGGAACGACGATCCCGCGCAATGTCCGCATCGCCGAGGCGCCGTCGCACGGCATGCCCGTGCTGATCTACGACAATGCCTGCGCCGGGTCGCAGGCCTACATCCTGCTGGCGAGCGAATTCATCCGCCGCCGGCGCCTTGCCGCAGAACAGGCGATTTCCCATGAGCCAGCCCCCTAAACCACGCGGCCTCGGCCGCGGACTCTCCGCCTTGCTGGGTGACGACGAAGTCGCCTCCGCCGTGACACCCGCCGCGCCCGTTGCGGCGCCGCCGTCCCCGCCGGCTGTTGCGCAGGCCGGGCCAGCCGAGGCTGAAGCCGCGCGCGCTTCGCCTGGCAAGCTGTCGCCGCTCACCTTGCCGATCGGCCGGCTGAAGCCCGGCAGGATGCAGCCGCGTACCAGCTTCGAGGGCATCGAGATGCTGGTCGAGTCGGTCCGGGAATATGGCCTCCTGCAACCCATACTTGTGCGCCCGCTGGGCGATTCGGCCGACAGCTACGAGATCATCGCCGGCGAACGGCGCTGGCGGGCTGCGCAGAAGGCCCAGCTCCATGACGTGCCGGTCGTTATCCGCACGATCGACGACAGGGACGCGCTGCAGATCGGCCTGGTCGAGAACCTGCAGCGTTCCGACCTGACGGCGATCGACGAGGCGCAGGGCTACAAGCGGCTGATCGAAGATTACAGCCACACCCAGGAGGACCTGGCGCGCATGATGGGCCGGAGCCGGCCCCACATCGCCAACACGCTGCGCCTGCTCGACCTGCCGCCGCCGGTTCAGGAGATGGTACGGGACGGCGCACTGTCCGCCGGCCAGGCGCGTACACTGATCGGTGTACCTGACCCTCTGGCGATGGCGCAGCGGGCCATCGCCGAGAAGCTCACCGTGCGCGATCTCGAGCGGCTCGCCGGCGAGACGAAGACGAAGGCCAAACCGGGCGGCGCCGGCAAGACCAG
The DNA here is from genome assembly GCA_044377795.1 of Reyranella sp. Lineage (GTDB taxonomy): Bacteria > Pseudomonadota > Alphaproteobacteria > Reyranellales > Reyranellaceae > Reyranella. The sequence goes on from JBILYJ010000039.1 coordinate 5,206, forward strand.
GGCCGGCGGTGCCGCCGCCGGTGCGGCCAAGAGTGCCGACACGAAGGCGCTGGAAAAGCGCCTCGAGGAGGCGCTCGGTCTCAAGGTCGATCTCAGCTTGCGCGGCCTCGGCGAGCAGAGCGTGCTGACCCTGGAAATCCGCGACTTCGATCAGCTCGACACCGTGATCGACAAGCTCACGCGGCGCTAAGATCTTTCCGGGCGAAGTTGCATCACCTTCCTCCCCATTCAAATGGGGAGGTGTCGTCGTCACACGACGACGGAGGGGTCAAAATGGGCTTTGCCGCCGAGCATGACCCCATCGCCCTGTATGACGGGCCACTTCCCCATTTGAATGGGGAAGCGAATGATTCCGAACTCTGGCGGTTCAATACGCGTCGGAAACACTCCAGCTTTTAAACGATCTGGTCAGGTTTTTGCTGGGCTCCGTGACGCACAACGGAAGGTCCCATGGAAACCGGTCCAAAGCCCGTCAGCTACTTCTCGCCCGACGATCCCGACGCGCGCCGGCTCGAGGCGCGACCGGAGCCGATGCTGATCAAGCCGTCGGAAACCGCGCTGATCATCGTCGACATGCAGAACGCCTATGCCTCGCCCGGCGGCTATCTCGATCTCGCGGGCTTCGACATTTCTGGCGCCGCGCCCGCGATCGAGAAGATCCGCGAAGCCGCCGCGGCGGCGCGTGCCGCCGGCATTCCCGTGATCTATTTCCAGAACGGCTGGGATCCCGACTATGTCGAGGCCGGTGGGCCGGGCTCGCCCAACTGGCACAAGTCGAACGCCATGAAGACGATGCGTGCGCGCCCCGAACTGCAGGGCAAGCTCCTGGCCAAGGGCGGCTGGGACTACGAGCTCGTGGAAGCACTGCCGCCGCAGAAGGGCGACATCGTCATCTCCAAGCCGCGCTACAGCGCCTTCTACAACACCAATCTCGACAGTGTCCTGCGGGCCCGCGGCATCCGCTCGCTGGTCTTCACCGGCGTCGCCACCAACGTCTGCGTGGAGTCGACTCTGCGCGACGGCTTTTTCCTCGAATATTTCGGCATCGTCCTGCACGACGCCACCCACCATGCCGGGCCCGACTACATCCAGAAGGCGTCGCTGTTCAACATCGAGAGCTTCTTCGGCTGGGTGTCGTCGGTCGAGGCGTTCCGCAACGCCCTGCAGGCCAATGCCCATGCTGCGCTCAAGACGGGCCTCAACACGCAGGGAAGAGACTGATGCCCATGAAGCCCGTGATCCCGCCCGGCACCGGCAAGACGCTGGCGCCCTATTCGCCCGGCGTGGTCGCCGACGGCATCGTCTACGTCTCCGGCACCCTGCCGCTCGATGCCGATACCAACGTGGTGCATGTCGGCGATCCGACGGCGCAGACGCATCATGTGCTGAAGACCATCCAGTCGGTGATCGAAGCCGCCGGCGGCACCATGGCCGACGTCACCTTCAATTCGATCTTCCTCACCGACTGGGCGCACTACGCCGCCATCAACGCCGTCTATGCGCAGTATTTCCCGGGCGACAAGCCGGCGCGCTACTGCATCCAGTGCGGCCTGGTGAAGAAGGACGCGCTGATCGAGATCGCGACCGTCGCGCATATCGGCAAGTGATCATCGGCAAGTGAACTTCGACGTTCACCCAAGCGAACGGCCCGGGGCGGCGACGGTTCTGCTGTCGGCCGGCCTCGGCGGCGCGGCCGGCTACTGGACGCCGCAGCTCGCCGCTCTCACCGCCCGCTATCGCGTCATCACCTACGATCAGAGCGGCACTGGCCGGGCGCGCGCGACCCAGCTTCCGGCGGGCTACGCCATCCCGGATATGGCGGACGAGGTCCTCGCGATCCTCGATGCGACGTCGACGAAGAGCTGCCACTTCGTCGGTCACGCGCTGGGCGGCCTCGCGGGCGTCGACCTGGCGCTGCGCCATCCGGACCGCGTGCGGTCCCTCACCATCGTCAACGGCTGGGCGACGGCCGATGCCCACACGCGGCGCTGCTTCGAGGTCCGCGTCGCGCTGCTGAAGGGCGCCGGTCCCGAAGCCTACGTCCGGGCCCAACCGATCTTCCTCTATCCCGCGACCTGGCTGGCGGCGAATGCGGAACGCATGGCGATGGAGGACGCCCATGCGCTCTCCGGTTTCCAGGGCAGCGACAACCTGCTGCGCCGCATCGAGGCCCTGCTGCGCTTCGACGCCACAGCGCAGCTCGATGCGCTGAAACTGCCGGTTCTGCTGTCGGCCGCCCGCGACGACGTGCTGGTGTCATGCAGCCAGTCGGAGGCACTGGCGGCGCGCCTGCCCAACGCCCTTCTCGACGTGGCACCCTTCGGTGGGCACGGGCTCAACGTTACCGAGCCTGCGGCCTTCAATGCGTTGTTGCTGGACTTCCTCGACCGCCAGGCCTGATCGCTTCAGAAGCCTGACGAGATCGCGCGGTTGCCGTCGGTCACGCCGGCGCGGCCCTTGTCGGCCGACACTTCCGTTGCCGTGCATCGCGGATTGAGCGGCAGGCCCGGCCAGACGTCGACCTCCAGGAAGCGCGTCTCCCCCGGCGCGATCTCGACGGTCGCCGCCTCGGCAGGCGTCTGGGTGAGCGGCGCGTAGCTGGGCGCGCTGCAGGTGATCATGTGCCGTCCCGGCGCGACCTCGATGCGGATCCAGGTCTTGTTGGCCAAGGAGCCGATCGGCTGTTGATTGTCCGCCAGCGAGAACACCACCTCCGACCCGAGAACCGAACGGCGATACAGGTACAGGGCGGCCTGACCGGGCGGTGGCGGGTCGAACCGCTTCCCCTCGATGTCCGCGGCGGGCCCTGCCAGGGGCACGGTTGCGCAGGCGCCCAACAGGAACGACGTCGCTACCAAGAAATACAAAGCGCGCACGTCCCTCTCCACAGCAATTGCAACGACAGAGGCGCAACGGGACCGGCGCGACGTCGTTCCCTGCGGAACCTGGCGCGCGATCGAACGTTGCTGCGCCATGGCTAGTGAAACACTGCACGAGGACCCGTCCAAGCTTGGCCCCGAAGTCATGGATCGCCATCGCGCGATCGTTTCCCTCATGGAAGAGCTGGAGGCCGTGGACTGGTATGACCAGCGCGCCAAGGCTACCGCCAATGCCGAGTTGCGGACCGTCCTCGAACACAACCGAGACGAGGAAAAGGAACATGCCGCGATGGCGCTCGAGTGGCTGCGGCGCAACGATCCGAAGATGGACGAGCATCTCCGGACGTTCCTGTTCAAGGAAGGCCCGATCAAGGAGATCGAGGCCGACATGAAGGGCGGCGGCGACAGCGTTGAAGCCAACAACACACCCGATGGCAGCCTCGGCATTGGCAGCCTGCGCCAGAAATCCGATCGGTCGAGAAAATGAAGAACCATCTGTTCCGTGATCGCGCCCCCATTACCGAAGCCGGCTGGGAAGAGATCGAGCAGGAAGCCAAACGCACCCTGCGCACCCTGCTGGCGGCGCGGCGCGTCGTCGATTTCCGCGGGCCGCTGGGTTGGGGCGCCTCCGATGTCGAGTTGGGCCGTGCCGATCCCATCGCGTCGCCGCCGGGCGGCAGCAACGTGCGGGCCCTGCTGCGCCGTATCCAGCCGCTGGTCGAGTTGCGCATTCCCTTCGACGTGAGCCGCGCCGAGCTCGATGCGATCGACCGCGGAGCGCGCGATCCCGACCTCGACAGCGTGACGTCAGCGGCGCGCGAGATCGCCATCGCCGAGGATCGCGCCATCTTCCACGGCTACGAGGCGGCGCAGATCAGCGGCATCTGCGAGGCACAGAAGGGCCAGTCCGTGGCGCTGGGCACCAGCCACGCCGACTATCCCGACGCGGTCGCCGCAGCACTGAAGAAGCTGCGCGACGAGGGTGTCGAAGGTCCCTTCGCCGTCGTGCTGAGCGAGCAGCTCTACAAGGATCTGACCTCGCGCACCGACGGGGGCTATCCGATCCTCAGTCACGTCCAGCGGCTGATCGACGGGGAGGTCTACGCCGCCCCCGGCCTCGAGGGCGGTCTGGTGATCTCGCTGCGCGGCGGTGACTTCGAGCTGACGGTCGGCCAGGATTTCTCGATCGGCTATCTCGAGCACGATACCGAGCGCGTGCGGCTCTACATCGAGGAAAGCTTCACCTTCCTCGTGCTGTCGCCTCAGGCGGCGATCCCGCTGACACCGACGGGCAAGTAGAAGTTCAACGTCGCGCTTTCGCCGAACGCGCGGCCTGGCTCAGCCGCAGACAGAGGCGACGCGCGATCGCCTCGTCCGGTAAGCCCGTTCGCTTGCACTCGATTTCTGCTTCCAGGATGGTCGTCAGGGCGAGGCTCAGGCGCGGCAGCGGCCAGGTGCGGACATGTCGCTCGAAACGCTGGCGCAGCGGACCGCCGCGGGGCAGCCCGCGCGCCTTGAACATCGCGCCTTCGAGATTGCCGCCCTTGGCCGCGTGACCGGAAACGAGGTGCAGCTGGTCGGCGTGGCGTTGCAGCGAACGCACGAGCTGGACCGGGTTGCCGCCCTCGGCGAAGACGCGGTCGAGGGCGCGATCGAGGGCCACGAGTTCGCCATCGAAGGTCGCGGCGATCACGTCGTCGATCCCGATCGAGGCCGTGTCGCCCAGCACGGCCATGGCATCCTCGAGGGTGATGGACTTGCCGTCGTCGGTGCCCTTGTAGAGCAGCAGCTTGTCGATCTCGCCACGCGTCTGGCCGCGATCGCCGCCCAGCCGCTCCACGATCCATTCCAGCGCATCGGGCTCGACGTTCATTCCCTGCGCCCGCGCGGCGCTCTCGACCAGGCCTTCGAGCGCCTGATCGTTGTCCATGTAGCAGGGCAAGGCGGCCAGGGTGGCCTCGGTCTCGGCCAGGGTGCGCAGGTTGGAGCGCGGCGTCAGGTTGCCGGCTTCGACGATGATCAGGGCGTCGCCGGCGACCGCCTCGACGAGGTTCTCAAGCGCGGCGACGGATTCCTCGCCGGCCGGGCGCACCCGGATCACGCGGCGGCCGCCCATCATCGACAGGGCGCCGAACTCGTCGGCCAGTCGCGCCGGGTCCTGCTTCAGTGAATCGCCCGAAATGTCGACGACCCGGAACGGATCCTTGAGGTCCTCGCAGATCGTCCTGGCCAACGCGACGGCGCGCTCGGCGACCAGCCCGTCGTCGTTGCCGTAGATCACCACGCCCCGGACCCTGGGGTCCGGTTTCTTCAGGAAGGCTTCGACCTGGCGCGCTTCGATCTTCACCGGGCTTCCATAGCACGACCGGCGCTTGCGTGAGTTCAGCTCTTGTCGGCGGGCGGCTCTGCTCCGTCCGTCGGGGCGTCGCCGCCCTCTTCAGCCTTGGCGCGCTCGCGCGCAGCGCGCTTGGCTTCAGCCTTCTCGGCAACCTTGATGGCCTTCAAGCGCTCGCGTTCGCGACGCTCGAAATCGTAGTTCGGCTTGCGTGCCATGTTTCTGGCCCTTCCTGGCTCTGCGGCCCTACACCACGACGTTTACGATACGATTCGGCACGACGATCACCCGCTTGGGTGTCTTGCCGTCGAGGCCACGGACGAGTTCGGGGAGCGCCAGCGCAGCGGCTTCCGCCACTTCCTTGGGCGCATCCTTGGCGAGCGCGAGGGTGCCGCGCAACTTGCCGTTCAACTGTACCGCAACGGTGACGGTGTCGTCGACCAGCAGCGCGTCCTCGGGCAATGGCCACGGCGCATCGGCCAGCAGGCTCCTGTGGCCGAGCGAATGCCACAGTTCCTCGGCGAGATGCGGCGTCATCGGGCCGATCAGGCGCACGAAGATCTCCAGAGCCTCGCGCAAGGCCCAGCGAGTCGACTCGTCCTTGGAATCGACCGAATCGATGGTGTTGGCGAACTCGTAGAGACGCGCCACGGCCTTGTTGAAGTGGAAGGCCTCGATGTCGGCCGAGAGGCCGGCGATAGCCTTGTGCGCGGCGCGGCGGAGCGCGACGGCCGCGTCCGAGAAGGTCGCGGGCCGGGCGGTGCCGATCGCCGGCAGCGTCTCGATCGCCTGGGAGGCGATGCGGAACAGCCGCTGCTGGAAGCGCCAGGCGCCGGTGACGCCGGCCTCAGTCCATTCGAGGTCGCGCTCCGGCGGGCTGTCGGACAGCATGAACCAGCGCGCGGTGTCGGCGCCGTAGTCGCGGATGATCTCGTCCGGGTCGACGACGTTCTTCTTCGACTTGGACATCTTCTCCGAACGGCCGACCTCGACCGGACTCTTGTCGGAGAGGCGCACGACCTTGCCGCCGTCGCGTTCGATTTCCTCGGGCGTCAGCCAGGTGCCGTCGCTTGCGCGATAGGTCTCGTGGCAGACCATCCCTTGGGTGAAGAGGCCGTCGAACGGCTCGTCGCGGCTGGTCATCTGGACCTCGCGCATGGCGCGCGTCCAGAAACGCGAATAGAGCAGGTGCAGGATCGCGTGCTCGACGCCGCCGATATATTGATCGACCGGCATCCAGTACTGGTTCTCCTCGCGGTCGAACGGCGCCGTCTCGAGGCCGGGCGAGGTGAACCGGTCGAAATACCAGCTCGAATCGATGAAGGTGTCGAACGTGTCGGTCTCGCGACGGGCGGGCTTGCCGCAGGTCGGGCACGGGACATGTTTCCACGTCGGATGGCGGTCGAGCGGGTTGCCGGGACGATCGAAGGTCACGTCGTCGGGCAGCTGCACCGGCAGGTCCTTGTCCGGCACCGGCACGACGCCGCAGCTGTCGCAATGGATCGCCGGGATCGGACAGCCCCAGTAGCGCTGGCGCGAAACCAGCCAGTCGCGCAGGCGATACTGCGTCGTGCCCTTGCCGACGCCCATCTCCTCGAGGCGCGCGATCACCTTGGCCTTCGCTTCCTCGACGCCCAGCCCGTCGAGGAACCCGGAGTTCACGATGACGCCGTCTTCGACATAGGGCGCGGCGGCGATGTCGAGAGTCTTGCCGTCGGCCGGCGCCACGACCTGCAGGATCGGCAGGCCGTACTTGGTCGCGAACTCATGGTCGCGCTCGTCGTGGCCGGGGCAGCCGAAGATCGCGCCCGTGCCGTATTCCATCAGCACGAAGTTGGCGGCATAGACCGGCACGGTCTGGCACGGGATCAGCGGATGCCTGGCCAGAAGCGGCAACTTGTAGCCCTGCTTCTCGGCGGTCTCGACCTCGGCCGCCGCCGTGCCGGTCTTGCGGCATTCGGCGACGAAGTGCTGCAGGCCGGCATCGGACGGCGCGAGGCCCTGGACCAGCGGATGCTCGGCCGATAGCGCCATGAACGAGGCGCCGAACAGCGTGTCGGGACGGGTCGTGAAGATCTCCAGCTTGCCGTGGTCGGCGCCCGAGGCGTCGGTGAGCTGCCAGAAGACGCGGGCGCCGCGGCTCTTGCCGATCCAGTTCGCCTGCATCAGGCGCACCTTCTCGGGCCAGCGGTCGAGCGTGTCGAGGCGGCTCAGCAGCTCGTCGGCGAAGTGGGTGATCTTGAGGTTCCACTGGGTGAGCTTGCGGCGCTCCACGGGTGCGCCGGTGCGCCAGCCCTTGCCCTCGATCACCTGCTCGTTGGCCAGCACGGTGTTGTCGACGGGATCCCAGTTGACCCAGGCCTCCTTGCGGTAGGCGAGCCCGGCCTTCCAGAAGTCGAGGAACATCTTCTGCTGGTGGCGGTAATAGCTCGGGTCGCAGGTCGCCAGCTCGCGGCTCCAGTCGAGGGACAGGCCCATCGACTTCAGCTGCTTCTTCATCGCGGCGATGTTCTCGTAGGTCCACTTCTTCGGATGGACCTTCTTCTCCATGGCGGCGTTCTCGGCGGGCAGGCCGAACGCGTCCCAGCCCATGGGATGCAGGACGTTGAAGCCCTTGGCGCGCTTGTAGCGGGCGATCACGTCGCCCTGCGTGTAGTTGCGCACGTGGCCCATGTGGATGCGCCCCGACGGATAGGGGAACATCTCGAGCACGTAGTATTTCGGGCGCGCCTTATCCATCGCGGCCCTGAAGGTCTGGCGCTCTTCCCAGACCTTCTGCCACTTGCTCTCGGTTTCGGTGAAATTATAGCGCACGGTGGGCGCGGCTTGCGTCGACGACACGGCGATCTTCCCGAACAAGGTGTTCCCAGAAAAGACTGAGGCCGCAGCGGATGCCCGCTGCGGCCTCTCACGTCAAGTTCTTGAACGAGAGGAGTGCGGCCGTCTCAGGACCCGCCGGCAATGCGAAGCTGCCGGGCCCGCGTGAGGATTGCGTTCTCGATGTCGATGTTGGTGCGCGGATCGACCTGGGCGTCGACCCAGTTGCCGCCCCGGGGGCTTGTCTGCTGCTTGAAGACCGCGACGCGGATACCGTCGGCCCGCAGCTCGCGGTCCAGAATGGTGACCTGGACCTTCATGCGCTCGTTGGGCGTTTCCGCGGGCGTGTACCAGTCGGTGATGATGACGCCGCCGAACGGATCGGCCGAGACCAGCGGGATGAAGTTGATGGTGTCGAGCGACGCCCGCCACAGATAAGCGTTCACCGCCACGCCGGTGCCGGTGTCGTCTCTCTTCTCCGCCTTGGACCCCAGGAGCCCGCCGGGGCCGAACAGGGTGCCCTGCTCCTGGGTACGGCCGCCCAATCCAGCTCGGACGTCGTCCCTGCTGCGTTCGCCGGTCGGGCCGCTGGCCCTCTCGTACTTGGTGGTTTCGTCGGCGCAGCCGGTAGCGGCGACAGCCACCAACGCAGCTGCGACAATGCTCACGAGTCTGGACGGTCCCGTCATAGAATTGCGCCTTGATCTTCCCATGGGCCGCAATTCCGCGGCGGAGACAGAGGCCGGGACCATAGGCTTAAGGCGACCTGAACTGCAAGCGATGGGGCGACGCGGCACACTGAGTTTCCCGTCAAAACCATAAACCGTCTCTAATTAGTTGTATAAAGCAACCTATTGCATATCAGGCTTCTGCCGTCGCTCGGAAGGCTCGCAAATTGTGACAAAGACGCCACAGGTGCGGGCAGAATGAAGCCGTCGGGCGACCATTTCTTGACCCTCGATTTGGCGAAGTGTTTTATAAGCTCGCCGCATTGGTGGATTCGGTGGGCCTGGCGTTCAGGCTTCCAGTTCCCGCCGGTCGGACAGGCCTTTTGGTACATACCAGTCTCTGATCAATGAGAGAGGGAGAATGATGAAGAAGCTTCTACTTGGCTCGACCGCCTTGGTCGTCGGCGGGTTGATGGCCGCCCCGGCCATGGCTGCCGATCCGATCAAGATCGGTGTGGGCGGTTATTACACCTTCTACGCTGTCGCCGGCGGCATCCAGTCGACCTATGCCACCAACGGCACCTGGGCGCAGTACAAGGGTCTCAATTTCCAGCAGGAAGGTGAAATCCACTTCAGCGGCCGGACCAAGCTGGACAACGGCACGTCGGTTGGTGTCTTCGTCGAGCTCGAGGGCTGGGCGCAGGGCAGCACGGCGACGGCCGCCGCGGCCTGGATCGACGAAGCCTACCTGTTCGCCTTCGGCGACTGGGGCCGCGTCGAGTTCGGTTCGCGCGATCCGGCGACCTACCGTATGTACTACGGCACGCCGTCGGCGCTGATCGGCTTCGGCGCCGTCCAGCACAACTCGAACTTCGCCTGGGCCAACCAGAGCGTCATCGCCAACAACAAGGCGTGGTTCCACGCCACGACGACGACGAACGCCGGTCAGTTCCAGGACGCGCAGGGCATCAACTACTTCACCCCGCGCTTCCAGGGCCTGCAGATCGGCGTCGGCTATCGTCCGAAGATCAACGTGAACCCGCAGGGCGGCGCTGGCTCCGGCCTCGGTGTCGGTCCGGGTGCGGGCACGAGCGGTGTCTGCGGCTTCGCCAACGCCACGACCTCGCCGAACTGCCTGACGAACGACTACTCGTATCAGGACGTGTTCGACGTCGGCGCCAACTACCTGAACAAGTTCGGCGATGTCACGGTCGCTCTGTACGGCGCGTTCCTGTACGGCAGCTTCATCCCGGGCAACCAGCCGTTCGCTGGCGCCGCCAACATGGCGACCGGCGCCAACGCGACCGCCTGGAAGCAGTGGGTCGTCGGTGCTCAGGTCGGCTTCAAGGGCTTCACCCTCGGTGGCGCGCTTGGCTGGGACAACCAGGGCCTTGGCTCGAACTACTTCACCGGTCAGAACAACGACACGCGCTTCTATACTGCGGGTCTGATGTACGAGACCGGCCCGTGGCAGATGTCGGTCGGCTGGACCGGTTCCTACAACAACAACGGTAACGGCTCCGTCGGCTGCAACACGATCGCTGTCAACGCGGCCACCTGCACCAATCCGGCCGCCACTGGCGTTCCGGGTGTGAACTCGACCGCCTTCGGTCCGGGTAACAACCCCGCCAACCTCGCTTTTGGCCAGGAGTCGGTCAACAAGTGGGAAATCGGCGTGAACTACGCGCTCGGGCCGGGAGTGAAGCTCACCGGCGGTGGTCTGCTGTACTCGGCTTCGGGTCCGTCTGCTGCCGTCTCGGGCAACAGCTGGGGTCTGCTGATGGGTATGGATCTGCGCTTCTAGTCGCAGGCCCTACGATAAATCGGAAAGAGCGGGCGAAAGCCCGCTCTTTTCTTTTGTGAGGTCGGCTTTGGCCTCCTACTGCGAGGCGCGATGGCCGACCAGGTTGACGAACAGGCTGGGCAGGTAGGTCCGCGATACCGGCAGGCGCTCGGTCGCCTGGCGCGCCAGCACGGCACGATTGTCCTCGTGGTCGAGCACGAGCTGGAAGAGGCCCTGTTCCACCGCGCCGGCGCGCGGATCCAGTTCCGGCCTGCCGTCCCGCTCGATCCGATAGGCGACGTCGAGGCCCACATCGCCGCCGCTGTAGAAGGACGAAGCAACCTCGAGCTGCCCGAACAACAGCATCAAGCCGCGCGCCGAGAAGCGCCAGTAATCATCGGGCGTTGCCTGGAAGGCCTGCGACCAGGCCGCCGACACGAAGGCGAGCCCGCCGGGCCGCAGCGCCTGCTCGATGTTGCGGGCCGCGCGCGCGGGATGGCGCGTATGCTCGAGAACGTGACAGCAGATCGCGAGGTCGAACGGCTCCTCGCCCAGTTTCCCCTTCAGGGTCCGCCGATCGCTGCAGATGTCGGCGACGCAGTCGACGTTGGCGCCCTCGACGAGATCGACGCCGACGAACCGCGCCTTGGGGCCGAAGCGCGTAGCCACGAGCTTGCGCCAGTTGCGCACATTGCGGTCGGCGACGAGCGTGCGCGACCCGACCTGCAGGACCCGGGGCGCCCGCTTGCCGACCGACTGGGCCACCCGGTCCAGCACCAGATCGATCTCGCGCGCGACGCTCGTGCCCACGACGCGTAGCTCACCGGGGCGCTGCTCACCAGGAGTGGCGCCGCCGCCGGCCATCAGTCGCGCACGACCAGGATGTGCATGCGACGCGGGCCGTGGGCGCCCAGCTCTATCGTCTGCTCGATGTCGCCGGTGCGGGACGGCCCGGTGATGGTGTTGACCGTGCGGGGCATCAGGTCCTTGCCGTAGCGCGCGCGCAGGCGGCCCCAGACATCTTCATAGCCGCCGACGATATCGGCCTCCCGCAGTACGACGACATGCGTGTCGGGCAGCAGGTTGAGCGACACCGGATGGTCGGGGCCGGAGGCCATTACGACCGTGCCGGTCTCGGCAATGCCCGCGAAGGCGCCGGTGACCGAGACCTGGTCGCTGCCCTGGCCGCGCCCGCGCCGGATCGACAGCATCTTCTGGCTCGCCCAGTCGTAGCCTTCGAGGAGGGGCGAGGGCGCCATCGCGACGTTCGCAGGCAGGTTATTGCGCGCGAGGTAGGCGCTCACTTCGCCCGGAACCTCGCCCGGCCCGACCCTCGCCACAGTGGCGTTGAGGGTCTCCGCCCATTGGCAGAACAGAGCCACCTTCTCGGCCTGAGGCAGCTGTCCGCGCGCCACCGAAGGCCCGCGCGGCGGTTCGGCCAGGCGCATCTCGACGGCGCCGCGGGCGTCGCCGGTGAGCTCGCCGCGACGCAGCGAGCGGCGGATGCCTCCCAGAATCTGGGTCCGGGCGTCGTCCGGAGCGTCGCTCATGCCTTCCTCTTCGCCCAGCGCGCGTGGAACGTGCCACCGGGCTGTGGCGCGGGGAAGTCGCGGAAGCGCGTCCAGCCGCCGGCGAGCGGCAACGCCCGGTAGCGGCCTTCGGCGCGGCCGAACAGGGCCAGCACGCGATTGGCCATTGCGGTGAGCCCGCGATAGAGGGCGGGCCGGCGGGCGGCGAAGCTCCACATGGCCAGGCCCTGGCGGACCGCCTTGGGCGTGAGGTGCTTCTCGAATTCCCGCTCGCGCCAGTGGCGCATCAGCTTGGGCAGCGGGATGCGAACCGGGCAGACGCTCTCGCAGCGGCCGCAGAAGGTCGAGGCGTTGGGCAGGTTGCTGGCCTCCTCGACGCCCACGAGCTGCGGCGTCAGCACCGCGCCCATCGGACCGGGATAGACCCAGCCATAGGCATGGCCGCCGACGGCGCCGTAGACCGGGCAATGGTTCATGCAGGCGCCGCAACGGATGCAGCGCAGGATGTCCTGCATCTCGGTGCCGAGCACGGAAGACCGGCCGTTGTCGAGCAGCACGACGTGATACTGCTCGGGCCCGTCGAGATCCTCGCGCCGCTTCGGCCCGGTGTTCAGGGTCGTGTAGGCCGAGGATTCCTGGCCGGTCGCCGACCGCGCCAGCACGCGCAGCAGCACCGCCGCGTCCTCGAGCGTCGGGATCACCTTCTCGATGCTGGCCAGCACGATGTGCATTTTGGGCAGCGTGTTGGAAAGGTCGGCATTGCCTTCGTTGGTCACCAGCATCGACGAGCCGGTCTCGGCCACCAGGAAGTTGGCGCCGGTCAGCCCGACATCGGCGTCGAGGAATTTCTGGCGCAGCACATAGCGCGCTTCCGCGACGAGATCGTTGCGCTCGGTCAGGCGCTTGTCGAAGCCGAGCTTGGCGTGATGCTCGAGGAACGTGTCGGCGACCTGGTCCTTGGTGAGGTGCACGGCCGGCGCGATGATGTGGCTGGGCGGCTCGTTGCGCAGCTGGATGATGTACTCGCCGAGGTCGGTCTCGATCGGGGCGATGCCCAGCGCCTCGAGATGCTCGTTGAGCGCAATCTCCTCGGCCACCATCGACTTCGACTTGGCGACGGTGCGGGCGTTCACGCTCTGGCAGAGCTCGGCGATGATGCGCCTTGCATCGGCGGCCGTCGGCGCCCAGTGGACATGGCCGCCGAGGCCGATGACCTTGCGCTCGAACGCCTCGAGGTAGAAGTCGAGATGGGCAAGCGTGTGGTTCTTGATGTCGCGCGCACGGTCGCGCAGCGCCTCGAATTCCGGCAGCCGCTCGGCTGCCTGGCGTCGCCGCTCGGAGAAGCCGACCTTCAGCTTGGCCAGCGAATCCTGCAGGTTGGGATCGGCCAGCGCGTGGTCGACATTGGCCTTGAAGGCATGGGCGGTCGATTCCATCAGGCGCGCTCCGGTTCGCCGATCGCCGGCAGGTCACCCATACCGGCCAACACTTCCGCGACGTGGCGCACGCGCACGGAACTGCCCTCGCGCTGCAGCTTGCCCGCCATGTTCATGAGGCAACCGAGATCGCCGGCCAGCAGCGTATCGGCCCCGGTGGCCGCGATATCAGCCGACTTCTCGCCGACCATGGCGTTCGAGATCTCGGGGTACTTCACGCAGAACGTGCCGCCGAAGCCGCAACAGACTTCGGGGGTCTTCATCTCCCGCAGTTCCAGTCCCTTCACCGAACCCAGCAGGTTGCGCGGCTGAGCCTTCACGCCGAGTTCGCGCAGGCCGGAGCAGGAGTCGTGATAGGTCACGCGACCGTCGTAGCGCGCCGCGACATCCCTGACGCCCAGCACGTCCACCAGAAAGGCGATCAGCTCGTAGCTGCGCCCGGCCAGGTTCTCCGCGCGGGCCTTCATGGCCGGATCGTCGTCGAACAGGCCGGGATAGTGATGCGACAGCATTCCGCCGCAGGAGCCGGAGGGCGCCACGACCGCGTCGTAACCTTCGAAGGCGTCGATGACCTGGGCGGCGATGGTCCGTGTCGTGGCCCGGTCGCCGGTATTATAGGCCGGCTGGCCGCAGCAGGTCTGGAGCGGCGGCACCTCGACGGAACATCCGGCGTCCTCGAGCAGCTTCACCGCGGCAAAGCCGACCGACGGCCGGAAGAGGTCGACGAGACAGGTGACGAAGAGCGCGACGCGGCGCGGGCGGGTAGATGATTTGGGCGGCGATGTGGACACAGCCCGAACATGGCAGCGGTGAAATTGGCGTGCAACGACCACTTGTCTGGAATATTTGCAGCCTGAGAGTCTGGCCGGAAATGAATGCAACTAAAACAACGGGTTATGAACGGACCCGATAACCTCACCCTGAGGAGCATCGCGTAGCGATGCGTCTCGAAGGGTGGGCACGAGCACTTCGTCTGTTGCCCATCCTTCGAGACGGCCACTTCGTGGCCTCCTCAGGATGAGGTGAGGGCTTGAATCGATTCAATTCATTTCCGGCCAGCCTCTGAGGGCGCTGGAGTGCCGGTGCCGCCGCCGAAGGCCGGGAATGCGTCCGGGCAG
>JBILYJ010000398.1:0-5177 GCA_044377795.1 Reyranella sp.
GCGGACTGGACCCCGACCGTGCCCGGCGCCACGACGTTCGCGGCATTCTGCGCCGCGGCCAGTGTGCTGCTGACCTTGCTGTAGCTGACCGCCAGGCCGATCGTATCGTCGTCGCGGTCGGCAAAGGTTCCTCTCTGGAGAAGCCCGAGCTGCCCGATGTACTCGAGCATCGCCGTGCCGGGGGCGCCATAGGCGATCACGGCGAAGGCCGTCAGTCCGCGGTCGCTGCCGGGCGCGGCGCGATGGATCATCTGGTCGGCCTGGGCATAGAAGCCCCACCGGCCGCGGGCGGTGGCCTGCGGGCCCCCGGGCGGCGATCCCAGGTACGGCACGTCGGATGTGTCGTAGTATCCGCCGATCCTGTAATGGCCCTTAAGCCCGGCGGCCCCTAGGCGTGGCTGCCAGCCCAGCTGGGCCGGCATGATGACTCCGGTGGCGCCGGAGATCCCGAGCTTGAAGCCGTTGGCCGGTGCCGCCAGCGTCGGGTTCACCTCGTAGACGCCGGTCTGGAAGTAGACCTCGTCGGAGAGACTGACCTTCGCCATGCCACCCCAGCTGCCGGTCGGGTAGATGGTGAAGCCGCTATTCACGACGATGGCGATCTGTCCGCAGAAGCCGTTGTTCTGGAAATAGCAGTAGATCGGTGAGGTCGCGAAGTCGTCCGAGGCGTGCAGCCAGCCGAGCTTGATCTGGAGGCGATCGTCCACAAGCAACTGCTCGTAGGACAGTTGGGCCAGCCGGACATTCTGTCCCGCACCGTATATCTCCTGCACTGAGATGTAGCTGCCGATCGTGTTGGCGGCCAGACTCTGGCCGGCGCGCTGGGTGAACGTCACGTGGAGCTTGGCCTTGGGCCAGCCGATCAGCTTTTCGAGATCGAAATCGGCGCCCGCATCGACCTGCTCTGTATAGGCCGCGCCTTGCTTCAGTCCGCCTATGGGATTGGCCGCAGATTCCGAAATGTGATGGGCGCGCAGCGTGACCCCTTTCGCCTCGAGATCGCTGCGCGTCCCATTCCAGTCGCCGGTCATGTACTGGCCTCGCAGCCACGACGACAGGCCCGGGTTCGTCGCTGCCGGTTGGTCGGCGCGCGCCGATCGGCTCTGCAGCGCGGTCGCGCCCAGAAGCGCACACCACAACACGACCGCGGCGCCGCGGATCAGCCGTCTGCCCGACATTGCCCGTCTCATCCCAGGAACGGCGCTGGCGAGAGCGCTTCCGCGAAGGCTTGGAATTTTCACACCATCTTTTCCGCCACGAAGATCCAAAAGGCCATCGTTCTCACACCGACGACATTGCGAGCTAGAATCTCGGCGGGTGCAGCTTATCGTGCAACCTGGAATTTGGCAGAGAGCATCGCGGGAGGGTGGCGGTGGGGCAGGCCGCAACCATTACACCTGCCCTGCCGCGGGAGTGGCCAGTTTAGCGTCAGATCTGCTGCCTTGCCGCAAAGCCCCTGAGCAAGATGCTCGCAGCCTGTCATTCGATTGCCCACTTAGGCTTGTCGTTTATCATCCAGCACCTGTAGCCTAAGCTTCATCACAGCCAAACAACCAAGAAACCTCATCCGGGAGCCAAAGATGCGCGCGATGCAGATCGTCGAGTTCGCCAAGCCGCTCAAGCTCAACAACTACGCCACGCCTGCGCCCAAGGGCAGTGAGGTTCTAATCAAGATCCTGTCGGCCGGCGTCTGCCACTCAGACCTCCACCTGTGGGAGGGCTTTTTCGACCTTGGCATGGGTCAGAAACTCGATGTCAGCACGCGCGGCATGAAACTGCCATTTACGCTCGGCCATGAGATCGCCGGTGAAGTGGCGGCGATTGGCGCCGACGTCAAGGACGTCTGGGTCGGCCAACGCTTCGTAGTCTTCCCCTGGATCGGCTGCGGCACTTGCGCCTTCTGCAACGACGGCGAGGAGCTGCTGTGCCCGACTCCACGTACCCTTGGCACCCGCAGAGACGGCGGCTATGCCGACCACGTCATCGTCCCGCACCCGCGCTATCTCGTGGACCACGGCAATACACCCATCGACCTTGCCTGCACCTATGCCTGCTCTGGCCTCACTGCTTACAGCGCCATCCGCCGCACCCAAAAGATCAAGAACATGAAGAAGCTGCTGATCATCGGTGCCGGCGGCGTTGGCCTGGCCGGGCTTGAAGTCGCCCGCGCCATCCATGATGGCGAGATCTGGGTGGCCGACATCGACGATGCCAAGCTCAAGATTGCCCGCGAACACGGCGCCCATCGCACCTTCAATCCCAAGGATCCCGAGATCGCCGCCCAGATCGCGGCTGATGGTGGAGCCGACTCTGCCATCGACTTTGTCGGCGCGCCGGCCTCCTACAAATTCGCCTTTCAGACCGTGCGGCGCGGCGGCAAGTTGGTGATGGTCGGTCTGTTTGGTGGCGACTCGCCGCTGTCGCTGGCCTCGATGCCGATGCGCATGCTCACGATCGAGGGCTCGTATGTCGGCAATCTCGAAGAGCTTCACGAGCTGATGGCGTTGGTCCGCAACGGCAAGGTCCAGCCGATGCCTTACTCCACACGCCCCCTCGAAGCTGCCAACGATGTGCTCGAGGAACTGAAAGCCGGAAAGATCGTCGGCCGCGTCGTCCTGCGACCGTAACCCTGGAGGCGACGAGAGCGAACGCTATCGACAGCACAGACACCGGCACAGGGAGGAGCGATTTCGGTCATTGCCGCCGTGCCGGAGATCCGAAAAGGCCACGCGATTGCAATGGTGCGTTTTGATTTCAGGTGTTTCTGCGCATCCATGAGGGATTCGGAAAGTACGGAATTGTCGTTCCAAGTTATCGCCTTAGAACAATGGACCAGAACTCCGTACTGAATTCACCAGGTCGGGAGCTGGGGAGAGAATGAGCCGGAGCGGGTCGAAAACGACTGTTTCTCAGGTGAGCGGAGACAGGAGTTTTCGGCGAAAACCCGCATTTGCGGGGCCTTTTATCGGCCCTGACCGGCTCCGCAGACAGTTGTCCCGGACAGTAATGGCGGAGGGGGTGGGATTCGAACCCACGGTGGGCGTGAACCCACGCCGGTTTTCAAGACCGGTGCCTTAAACCGCTCGGCCACCCATCCAGCTCAGCCCGATCAAATACTTAGGCACCGTCCTGATTGCAACAAATGGGAATCTGCGTTGGCGGCGGCTACATGGCGGATGGTTTTCGCCTGAGGCAGCATGACAAGGTGGGATACGCGCCGAAACCGGGCTTTCACGGGAGCGGGGCCGGCGGCTGGACGGTGACGATCGATGCCGACGGGTTACGGACCTGCGGCGATCCGCCGGGCGGGCCATCCTCGCCGTCGGCGCTTCCTATACCTTCGGAGAAGGGGTCAGCGACGCAGGTCGGCTAGGCGTCAGCCGCCCTGTTCCCGTCTCAAGGCCTCGCGGCGGAGCATGGCGCGCCATTCGGCGGGGGACACGCATTTGTGGGCGTGGACGCCGAGCTTGCGCTCCATGGCCTCGCGCTCGTCGGGCACGTAGCGGTCCTTGCTGGTGGCCGGAAGAGCCCAGGCCCAGCCGGCGGAGACCATCTTCTCCTGCAGGTCGTCCTCGCCGGCGAAGCACTGCGCCACCGGCGGATTGGTCTTGCGATCGGTATCGACCAGACGGCAGTTCACCGGACGCCCGGCGATGAACTCCTCGAGCGCCTTGCGCGCGAGCGCGCCGGCGCGCCACTGGCCGTCGTCGCAGGTCTGGCTGCGCTCCGGGGCATCGATGCCGAACAGGCGGACGGTCTGCGGTCCGAATCGCACCGTGTCGCCGTCGACCACCGTGAAGCGCGGCTTCGGCGCGGGCGGCACCACGGTGTCGTCGTCCGAGGACTGGGCGGCGGCGCCGGCTGTCACCACCAGCGCGGCGAGGGCAACGATCGGCCAGGAGAGAGTTTTCAAAGGGTAACCTTGCGGCGGCGTTTCGAGGCCACTCTACGTCATTTTCTTCTCGCCCCAAAGCCGGCCCGCCGCAACGCGTCGGCCATCGCGTTGCCCGGGGCGGCGGGCGTGGCGGCCTGTACGCGGGCCTGGTCTCGCCGGGACGCGCCGCCGCCGCCCTCGCTGCGGCCGGAGCGTGCGGGCTGGCTGCCGGCCTGGTCGTCGAGGCGCAGGGTCATACTGATCCGCTTGCGCGGCTTGTCGACCTCCAGGACCTTCACGCGAACGATGTCGCCCGGTTTCACGACGCTGCGCGGATCCTTCACGAAGCTGTTCGACATCGCCGAGACGTGCACGAGGCCGTCCTGATGGACACCGACATCGACGAACGCGCCGAAGGCCGCGACGTTGGTGACGACACCCTCCAGCACCATGCCTGGCTCGAGGTCGTTCAGCGTCTCGACGCCGGCCTTGAACTCCGCCGTCTTGAAGGCCGGACGCGGATCGCGCCCCGGCTTCTCCAGCTCGCGCAGGATGTCGGTCACCGTCGGCAGGCCGAACTTCTCGTCGACGAAGGACGCCGGCGAGAGCGCGCGCAGGGCAGGGGCGTTGCCAAGCAGGGCGTCGATTCTGCTCTTGGTCGCGGCGATGATCCGGTGCACCACCGGATAGGATTCGGGATGCACGGCCGAGGCGTCGAGCGGGTCGTCGCCCCCGGGGATGCGCAGGAAGCCGGCGCACTGTTCGAAGGCCTTGGGGCCGAGCCGCGGCACGTCCTTCAGCGCCTTGCGTGAGCGGAAGGCGCCATGCGTGTCGCGATGGGAGACGATGCCCTGCGCCAGTCCGGGGCCGATACCGGAGACGCGGGCCAGCAGCGGCGCCGACGCCGTATTGAGATCCACGCCGACGCCGTTCACGCAGTCCTCGACGACGGCATCGAGCGACTTCGACAGCTTGAACTCGCTGAGATCGTGCTGGTACTGGCCAACTCCGATCGACTTGGGGTCGATCTTCACCAGTTCTGCCAGCGGATCCTGCAGCCGGCGGGCGATCGAGACGGCGCCGCGCAAGGTCACGTCGAGGCCGGGCAGTTCCTCCGACGCATAGGCCGACGCCGAATAGACGGACGCCCCGGCTTCCGACACCACGATCTTCTGCAGCTTGAGGTCGGAAAGCCCCTTCAGCAGCTCGATCGACAGCTTGTCGGTCTCGCGCGAGGCGGTGCCGTTGCCGATCGCGATCAGCTCGACCTTATGCTCGCGCACGAGCCTCGCCAGGATGGCGA
>JBILYJ010000399.1:0-5173 GCA_044377795.1 Reyranella sp.
ATCCTTCGAGACGGCCACTTCGTGGCCTCCTCAGGATGAGGTAAGGGCTTGAATTGATTCAATTCATTTCCGGCCAGCCTCTCAGGATGAGGTAAGTGCTTGAATCGATTCAATTCATTCCCGGCCAGCCTCTCAGGATGAGGGGGTGCGGGTCGACTTGAAGCAGAAAAACCCTAGGGCTGGAGCCGGTAGCCCCCCCGGTCGGTGATCAGGATCGCGGCGCTGGCCGGATCCTTCTCGATCTTCTGGCGCAGGCGGTAGATGTGGGTTTCCAGCGTGTGGGTCGTCACGCCGGCATTGTAGCCCCACACCTCGTTGAGCAGGATGTCGCGGGCCACGGGCCGGTCGCCGGCGCGGAACA
This sequence comes from Reyranella sp., assembly GCA_044377795.1. Taxonomy (GTDB): domain Bacteria; phylum Pseudomonadota; class Alphaproteobacteria; order Reyranellales; family Reyranellaceae; genus Reyranella. The sequence goes on from JBILYJ010000399.1 coordinate 362, forward strand.
GGTACTTCAGGATCGAGGCTTCCTTGTCGGTCAGGCGGACCTTCTTCTTCCCGCCCTTCTCCAGCAGAAGCTTGCCCGCAGGGTGGAATTCGTAGGGGCCGATCGACATGACGGCATCCTCGCTGCGCTCGTGCTGTCGCAGATGCGCGCGCAGCCGCGCCAGCAGCACATTGATGCGAAACGGCTTGATCACATAGTCGTTCGCGCCGGATTCCAGGCCCAGGATCGTGTCGGCATCGCTGTCGGCCGCGGTCAGCATGATGATCGGCGCCCGCACGCCCTCACGGCGCATCAGCTTGCAAAGCTCGCGGCCGTCCATGTCGGGAAGGCCTATGTCGAGCAGGATGGCGTCGTAATGGGCGAGCTTGGCCTTTTCCAGCCCTTCGGCCGCGGTGCTGACCTGGATGGTGGTGAAGCCGTCATAGAGATCGAGCTGCTCGGCGAGCACCGTGCGCAACGCCTGGTCATCATCGACCAGCAGGATTTTCTTGCCACGATTGTTCACGGACATGCGTTCGGTACCTGCCAGCCATCTCGAAATACACTCTATCCGGTACGATCTGGGCACAAAAGTGGTTCACTTCGGCGAAATCCCGTGGCGTGATAGCGTGAGTGTCATGAATTCAAATCCGGCCCACTCCCGCAGCGCGGCTGCAGTCGCCGCCGTCGAACGCGCCATGGCGGAGCTTCGCCGCGGCGGAATCGTCGTGCTGCGCGGCGAGGACGGCGCCGGCGGCCTCGTCATCGCCGCCGAATCCTGCGGCCCGCGCGCCCTGCAGCGCCTGCAGGGCCTGGCGCAGAACCCGCCGGTGCTGGTCACCACGCGCCGCCGCGCCGAGGCGATCGGCATGGACATTCCCCCGCACATCGCGGGCGGCATGGGCGAAATCAACAAGCCGATCACCATCGACCTGCCGGAGGGCGTCCCCGTCGACGTCATCCTGCGGCCGCACGAGAGCGACCGGATCGGGCGTCACGTGGCCCTCCGCCACCTGTCCCGGCCGGTGGCCAGCCATGCCCCCGGCATCGCGCAGGCGGCGATCGAGCTCGCCAAGCTGTCGCGCCTCCTGCCGGCGGTCGTCCTCGGACCGCTGACCCGCGATCCCGGCAACAAGCGGCGCGACTGGGCCCGCGAGCAGGATCTTGTCTATGCCGACGCCGCCGACGTGTCGGCCTACGAGGAAACCGCGTCGCGGACGCTGCAGCAGGTCGCGCAGGCGCATGTGCCGCTCGAGGGGGCCGAGAATGCCCGCATCCTCGCCTGGCGACCCAGCGACGGCGGCAAGGAGCATCTCGCCATCGTCGTCGGCGAGATCGACCCGACCGAGCCCGTCCTGATCCGCCTCCATTCGGAATGCTTCACCGGCGACCTGCTGGGCTCGCTGCGCTGCGATTGCGGCGTGCAGCTGCGCAGCGCCATCGCCGAGATCGCCCGGCAGGGATCGGGCGTGCTGCTCTATCTCGCGCAGGAAGGCCGCGGCATCGGCCTCGTCAACAAGCTGCGCGCCTACGAGCTGCAGGACGACGGCTTCGATACGATCGACGCCAACGAGCAGCTCGGTTTCGACGCCGACGAGCGGATCTATGCCCCCGCCGCCACCATGCTGTCGCGCATGGGCATCCAGCGCGTGCGGCTGATGACCAACAATCCGGAGAAGATCGCCCAGCTCGAGCGCTACGGCATCGAGGTCGCTGCGCGCGTTCCGCACTCCTTCCCGTCCAACGGGCACAACGAGAATTACCTGCGTACCAAGGCAGAACGAGCAGGCCACCTGCTCTAATAACGACGACCGGAGGAAACAAATGATCAAGATACGTCGCCGCGCTTTCGCGGCCGGTAGTGCTGCGTTCGCGTTCGCCCCGTCCATCGTGCGTGCCCAGAAGAAGTACGATCCCGGCGTGACCGACAAGGAAATCAAGCTCGGTCACACCAACCCCTATAGCGGGCCGCTCTCGGCCTACGGCACGATCGGCAAGGCGATCGCGGCCTACTGGACGATGGTGAACGAGACCGGCGGCATCAACGGTCGCAAGATCAACTTCATCACCTACGACGACGGGTTCTCGCCGCCCAAGACCGTCGAGATGGTGCGCAAGCTCGTCGAGGACGACAAGGTCTTCGCGATCTTCCAGCTGCTCGGCACGCCGACCAACACGGTCGTGCACAAGTACCTGAACCAGAAGAAAGTGCCGCAACTCTTCGTGGCGACGGGCGCTTCCAAGTGGGGCGACCCGAAGAACTTCCCGTGGACCATGGGCTGGCAGCCCGACTACCACACCGAGGGCGCGATCTACGCCAAGCACATCCTGGCCAAGCACAAGGACAATCTCAAGGACCTGCGCATCGGCATGATCTACCAGAACGACGATTCGGGTAAGGACTATGTCGGCGGCTTCCTGGCGGGCCTCGGCAAGGAGAACGAAAAGTACGTCTCCGCCAAGGTGAGCTACGAGGTCACCGACCCGACCGTCGACAGCCAGATCATCCAGATCAAGAGCTCCGGCGCGAACGTCTTCTTCAACGACTGCGCGCCGAAAGCGGCGGCACAGGCCATCCGCAAGGTAGCCGACCTCGGCTGGAAGCCCGACCACTATCTCGCCAACGTCTCGGCCTCCGTGGCCGCGGTGCTGAAGCCCGCCGGCTTCGAGAACAGCAAGGGCATCATCACGGCCGCCTATCTGAAGGACGCCACCGACAAGCAATGGGCCAACGACGCGGACTTCAAGGAATGGGAAGCGTGGATGAAGAAGTACCTGCCCGACGCCAACCCGGCCGATTCGGGCAACGCCTACGCCTACGCCGTGTCCGCTACGATGCGGCACTGTCTCAATGCCTGCGGCGACAACCTGACACGCGAGAACCTGATGAAGCAGGCCGCCAGCCTGAAGGGCCTCGTGGTGCCGCTGCTGCTGCCGGGCATCAAGATCAACACAAGCGCCACGGATTTTTATCCCATCCAGTCCGTGCGCCTCTCCGCCTTCGACGGCGAGACGTGGAAGCTGTTCGGCGACGTGCTGAGTAACGAAAGCGCCTAAAAACCGAAACCCGCCTGCGCAAGGCGGGATGGCACGGCGGATGCTTCTGTGCGGTCGGTGACCGACTGGAGCTGCCCGACCCGATGCCCTTCACCCTGACCAGCCGCCGCGCTCTCCTTACTGCGGCGGGTGCGTCTGCCCTGGCGGCAACGGCCTATGGTTCGGCCCACACGTCCCAGAGCCCGCGCCGGTCCGCGGAGGGCTTTCCTCCGGGCTTTCGCTGGGGCACGGCGACCTCGGCCTATCAGGTCGAGGGCGCCGCCCGCGAGGACGGCCGCGGCCCCTCGATCTGGGACACCTTTACCCGGGAGCCGGGCCGGATCCGCGACGGCTCGACGGGGGATGTCAGCGTCGACCATTACAATCGCTACAAGGAAGACGTGGCGCTGATGAAATCGATGGGCGCCCGAGCCTATCGCTTCTCGATCGCCTGGCCGCGCGTCTTCCCCGACGGAAGGGGCACCGCCAATCCCAAGGGGCTCGATTTCTACGACCGGCTGGTCGACGCGCTGCTCGCCGCCGGCATCGAGCCCTACGCAACGCTCTATCACTGGGACCTGCCGCAGGCGCTGCAGGACCGCGGCGGCTGGGAATCGCGCGACACCGCCCGGGCCTTCGGCGACTACGCGGCCTACGTCGCCGGCCGGCTCACCGACCGCGTACGCCAAGTGTTCACCCTCAACGAGATGCAGACCTTCGTCGAGCAGGGCCACGAGACCGGGAACTTCGCCCCGGGCCTCAAGCTGCCGCCCGGCCGGCTGAACCAGGTCCGTCACCATGCGGTGCTGGCGCATGGCCTCGCCGTGCAGGCCGTGCGTGCCAGCGGACGCCGCGGCACGAAGGTCGGCCCTGCCGAAAACATCGCCACGGCGCTGCCGGCCGTCGAGACGGCCGAGAACGTCAGGGCCGCCGAGCGGGCGACGCGCGAGCTGAACGCGCCCTACCTCACGGTGATGATGGAGGGCCGCTACACCGACACCTGGCTCGCGAAGGCGGGCCGCGACGCGCCGCGCTTCACCGACGAAGAGCTGAAGATCATCTCCAGCAAGGTCGATTTCGTCGGCCTGAACGTCTACGCGCCCAGCCAGTATGTGCTGGCGAGCGAGGCGGCGCCGGGATTCACCCCGGTGCCCTTCCCGTCGTCGCATCCGCATATGGCCTCGTCCTGGCTCCTGCTGGGGCCGGAGGCGCTGTACTGGGCGCCCCGCCATGCCGCCCGGCTCTGGCAGGTGAAGGACATCTTCATCACCGAGAATGGCGCCTCGGCGGCCGACGAGCCGACCCCGGACGGCAGGGTCCACGACGTCGACCGCGTGATGTACCTGCGCAACTGCCTGATGCAGCTGCAGCGGGCGACCGCGGAAGGCGTTCCGGTCCGCGGCTACTTCCTGTGGAGCCTGCTCGACAATTTCGAATGGGCCGACGGGTACGCGACGCGGTTCGGTCTCGTCCACGTCGACTACGCGACGCAGAAGCGGACGCCCAAGCTCAGCGCCGCCTTCTATCGCGAGGTCATTTCGCGCAATGGACCGGCATGAGCGCAGCGGCAAATCGCGGGCCACAAACGATGTTCACCGGCACGGCCCGGAATAGGATTTCATTTCTGCCTTGCCTGCGAAACTTGGAAACAGTTTCCGCACATGAAAGTATCGCCCCCTAATATAAGAATTCCTGACGTGCCCGCTGTGCCAAGATGGGCGACGCTGTGAACGGCAAGAGGGGAAATGAGATGAAGCTGCCCGTAGCGACGCTCGATCACGTGGTCATCAACGCCCG
>JBILYJ010000400.1:0-5160 GCA_044377795.1 Reyranella sp.
AGGCTCTGTTCGGAGAGCTCGGCCATGACGAAAGAAAGGTGTCCGGTCGAAAGCTCTGCGTTCGCGATGCTCGCTTTATACTGCTGCCACAGGAATGCTCCCACGAGCGACCAGATGGCGAGTAGGCCAAATGTCACTCGCGCAGCCGCAGGGAGTGTGCCGTGGGATCGGGATATGAACAACTAGCTATCTCTTCTCTGCGCCGTGGACAACGACGCGGCGGATCACAGAAGCAGCGCAGTTCAACCACCGCACAAACACGGAGACCGACTGCCGCGCCCCCTATCTCGTCTGGTTAGAGAAGCGCGTCAGATTGGTGCGAAAGCGGAACGAATCGCTTGTTCCAAGCTGCACATGGCTACCCTTTGTTGCAGCGCGTTAGTGCGCTCTTTCCTTCATAGCCCGCAATATATCCCACAACTCCGCGCGGGCCGCTAAAAGGATTGGAACCATTTTGGTTCAAATCGCCCGGTCGACGGCCGGTGAGTATGCCATAATTTCTCCGCTTCTCAGCGTGTGTCAAAGTCAGTGCGAATTCATAGGGGCAACGTCATGTCGATCTGCGAGCGATTCTCAAATCGCTCGGGTGCCAAGGTTTTGCTGGTTGAAGACGATGAACCCACACTGGAAGTGCTTTCGCAATTCCTCGGGCATTTCTACTCCGTCATAGCCTGCTCGAGCGGTGAGAGAGCCCTTCAGGCGCTTTATACGAATGACAGCATCGATGTGATCGTTACGGACTTGCGTATGCCTGGAATCAATGGCTTCGATATTCTTCGCTGTGCGTTTGAGCATTCACAACGAACGGGCGTAATGATCCCAGCCATCGTTCTGACGGGACATGGCACGCCTGAAGACGAAGCCCAGGCCAGAACCTTCGGGTTGACCCATTTTCACCGCAAACCCATAGATCTCATGAAGTTGCGGGAAACGATCGATGTGTGCCGCAAAGCGGAAGACGGTCGAAGCCTTCGTCACGGCACCGGCGTTTGAGTAGGTAACAATGGAAGTGCTTTCTGCGAACCTAAGCAAGAGACTCGACGTTCTCGTTGTCGATGACGACGAGGCCGGTCTTTCCGATCTCACCGGCAGCCTGGAAAGAGCAGGCCTGAGGTGTGGCGGGGCCAGCAACGGCTGGAAGGCTCTCGAGACCCTGATGAGGGGGACGCTTCCCTCGGTCGTGATCACCGACATCAGGATGCCCGAGCTGGACGGCATCGAACTGGCTCAACGTCTCGCGCGGATAGAGATGCCGCAGCAGCCCGAGATCATTTTCATCAGCGGAAATGCCGAACTCGATCACGCGGTGCATGCAATCAGGCTGCGCGCCCGGGATTTGCTCACGAAGCCGATAGATCTTCGAAGGCTGATACAGATCGTCAAGGAGGTGCAGCTCGAGCGACGTGGGTTATCCCCGCCGATGGCGATACCTTCGCCACAGACGTTCGAGAGACGAGCCGACGCCCCGGCACAAATGCCAGAGTTCGACGTCAATTCCATGTCAGCCGGTGTGTTGAAGAGCCTGCGTAGCCTTCATCGCGCTCGCTCCGAGAATTTGCCCGAGGGACTGCCGGTCGAGGCGAGCTGGGAAATCCTTCTGGATCTGTACGTCAGCGGACTGCGCAAGGAACGCACCTCGCCGACTGCGATAGGGGTTTCGTCGGGAGTGTCCCTGACGTCGGCCCTGCGGCGGATCCAGGAACTGGAAGGCAAGGGCATGGTCGCGAGAATTTCGGACGAGACAGACAAGCGTCGGGCTTTCGTGCAGCTTACGGAAAAAGGCCGTCATGCGGTGCAGTCGTTCATACGCGCTTACGTGACGAGTTGCCGGTGTTCGCAGCTTCAGAGTGTCGGCTGATGAGCAGTATGGGACCTGCGGCCATGAAGCCCGTGCGGAGCGACGACTCCCTGAGAGAGCCAGGGGTTACCGAAATACTGGTCATCGAAGACGATGTGCTTCAGGCACACGAGATCGAAATGTACTTCGAGCGCCAGGGGTTCACGGTGAGCAAACTCACCAGCGGATCGGACTCCCTGCACAATGTCGCTCGCATCGATCCCAAGGTCGTCATCGTCGACTACCATCTGCCGGACATGGACGGGATGACGATCGCGGCCCGCGTCCATCGCCTTGCTCCGCATGCTGCCGTCATACTCATGTCGGGCCGGATCGATTTCGTTCCGTCCAAGGATCTCGACCATTTCGGCGTGGTGGCCTTCTTCAAGAAGCCCATAAACCTCGGGGCTCTGCGGCGGCTCGTCTCGAAGCTCGTCAAGAACCCCAGCCTCACGCGGAAGCAACTCGGCAATCCCCTCTCCCGGCTGTTTTCGCTCCGAGGATAGACCTCCGGTGCTCCGATGTTTGTGAAGACCGGGCGGATCAGTTGCCTCACGGGGCGCCGTGGGAACTGCGGAACGAAATGCGATGGCCGCCAGCTTGTTGAGGCATCCAGCCTGCGATGGACCCCGCTGACAATCCCCTGCGGCGTTCGCCTAGAAATCGCAACCGTCTTGGTTTGTCTCAGGTCGCCTCTGGCAGACCCACCGAACGGTGCAGCCATTTATGGGCGCTCTCCAGATCATTGAAGATCCGCAGCGGGCGCCGGGCCGCCGCCAGAATGCCCATCAAGCGCATCAACGGCGGGCGCTTGTCGTGCGGCAAGGCGAGAGCGACGGGCCCCAGCGGAGTATCACCGGCATGCAACGCCCGGATCCGAACTCCCAGTTTAAGTAATTCAAACGAGCTCATGCGCGTCTCGCCGAGCAAGCCGTCGAAAAGCTTACGATAGCCCATAGCGCCGGAGCGGACCAGAGCATCCAGCATCCGCTCGGCTTCCTCCAGCTCGACATTCCCGTCCGCGACCACGACGACGAGCTTCTCTCGCGATTCGATGTTCCAGCGCAGGGCCATGCAGTCGGTATCCCGGAGAGGCTTTTCGCCACGACCAGCTTCTACGCTCACTCGACCAGCCGTCCTGGGGCAAGAAGTGATGTCGCCAAACCGGCGCTTTCTCGTGGCGCAAGCACAAGCCGGGACCGCTATGAAACATCATCGGCACTGCTCTGCGGCGCCATTCACGGCGACTCGCATCCACGCGCGGCTCCATCGCCGTGAACTCGTCTTCGCTGGACAGAGAAGCCCTTGAGGCCAGATGAAGCTGTGTAATATCTGCTCGACAGTAACTGCCGTCTCTGGTGCCACAATGGCCGCGATGGCAGCCATCGCGGCCATTGTGGGTGCAATCTGGCTATCACCCATCGCATTCGGTCCGCAGCCAGCCGAGCTAGGCGAAATTTCTCTTCCGCCGTCGCTAACTCATCGAGGATTCACCCCGACGATCATGGCGCGGCGTCTATCGGACGAAGTCGGTCGCTTGCGCGAATCATCCACAACGGACAGAGCAGAGGCCCTACTTTTTGAGCGCACTCCCGATGCCGCTTTTGCGCCGTTGAAGCCAGGCGCGGTTGAGGGCCTATGGGACCCTGTCGAGCAAGTCCTCCGAGCGATCTCGAGTAACCGCACTCGAACGATCAGCGGCGAGATCGTCGAAAATGTCGGCGCTACAGCCGTCCCGCTCTATGAAGGCCGTCTCAGGCAAGGCGATATCGTCATCTCCGACCGAAAAGGCGTGTTCGCATCCTCCAGTCTGGACGCGCTCATCCACGATATGGCCTTCGACATCTACCGCAGCCTCGATCCCACGCGGGCTGCATACGCGGCATGGACGCTCGGCGACCTCAATGCCATGCGGCTGGCACTGCGGCCGGTGCTTGCGTCGTCCGACATCGATCCGTCGTCCGCCACTGCTTTGTTCCTGCTGGCAGACCTTGAGCTGAAGCATGGCGATCTGGCCGCAGCCGAGGATCACGTGTTGCGGGGCCTGGGGAAAAAGCCGCGGCATCCATTGGGCCTCCATCGCTGGGGTCGAATATTGCAGGCCAAGGGCCTTCTTGCGGACGCGCTCGCCGTCGCAGCCGAGGCCTGCCGCCTGGACATACAGTCTGCATCCGGTTGCAGCCTGTTGGGCGAAATTCACCTGGAACAGGCATTGCTCGCCGGCGGCAATCCCCGGCAGTTCCGACAGGCGTATCAGGCGTTTCTTCGCGCCCTGAGCGTGGACGAATCCAACGAAGATGCACTGGCCAGCGCGGCGCATGCAGCAGCGGCGTCCAGTGACTTTCCAGAGGCGTTGAGACTCATCGACATTGCCCTGGCTAAAGCGCCCCAGAATGCGGGCCACCTCTTGCGAAAGACATGGATCATGTTCAGAGGAGGCGACCGCGGTTACGCCGGTCGCCTTCTGTCTGAGCTCCTCAACAAGAATCCCAATTTGCTTGTGCAGCAATCAACCAGCATTACCGAAGCGCACCTTAAGCTGGATCTGGCCCGATTCGCCGACATGCGAAAGCCCAAGTAAATCCCGGTCGGTTCGACCTCCGCCCGTTCGATCGGCTTATGCAACATCGTTGGATACCGAAGACGACCTTCATGCTTCTCTGGCCTCCCGATAGTTTTGACCATTGCCCCAGTTTGGAGGCAGTTGTGCTTGTCAATCGCGCCTCTGAGGCCAATGAAGGAAGCGTCGACGAGAGTGGAAGGTGGCGGTGTGAGGTGAGTCCTGTAAAGATGAACGTGCGAACTCAACGGCTGAGACAGTCGCGCAGCTATTGCCTTGAGCGGTCCGTCGAAGTGAAGGATGAAATCGCTTGCCTTCATGAAGAGGTCCTCGTGCTGAAGGCGAGGATCGGGACCGCGCCCGACGAGACCACGGAAGGTCGATTCCGGAGTCGCCGTCGTTTCCTGAGCCGCCGCCTCGACGAACTCACGGCCGAACGCTTGGCGCTCAGCCAGGAACTCGAGGATGTAAATGACGAGTTGGTTATCCTAATTGCAGGGACAGCTCGTGACGAACGCAGGCATGTATTCGCAGAGAGCGATTCGATCGCCCCAGAAAAGCATGGGGATACGGAATCTGGCAGACGTTGGTAACGGCGCTGGTCGAGGCTTGACGACGAGCATCAGCCTGCCACGTCGCCGGGCTTACTTCACCGCCAGCAGCTCGACGTCGAAGATCAGCGTCGCGTTGGGCGGAATGACTCCGCCGGCACCGCGCGCTCCGTAGCCGAGCTCCGGCGGAATGATCAGCGTCCGCTTGCCGC
>JBILYJ010000040.1:0-19705 GCA_044377795.1 Reyranella sp.
TGGGAGGCGCTGCAGGGAGCGAAGCCGCGGCATTGAAGCACCCGGCGCCCCAGCCAGCGCGTCCCGGCCAGCGCATCCTGGCCGGCATTCTCTTCATGTGCGGCGCCGGCCTGCTGTTTCCCATCATGAGCGGTTTCGCGAAGTTTCTCGGCGCCGACTACAACACGCTGCAGATCTCGTGGGCCCGGGCCTTCGGCCACATCGTGTTCATGCTGATCTTCTTCGTTCCGAAGTTCGGCCTGGGCATGCTCCGTACCCGCCGGCCGGGCACGCAGCTGATGCGCTCGCTGATGCTCTTCACCTCGAATACCGCGAGCTTCCTCGCCATCGTCTACATCCCGCTCGGCACGGCCGCCGCGATCACCATGATGGCGCCGCTGCTCGTGCTGCCGCTCGCCTGGATGGTTCTGGGCGAGCGGGCGGCCCGCCCCCATATCGTCGCGCTCCTGGTGGGGTTCGTGGGGATGCTGATCCTGATCCAGCCGGGCAGCGCGGTCTTCCAGTGGGCCGCGCTGCTTTCTCTGCTGAGCGCCGCCTCTTACGCGATCTACCAGGTGTTGACGCGCCTCATCTCGGCCATCGACACGCCGGAGACCTCGACGATTTACAGCTCCATCGTGGGCGGCTTCGGCATGCTGCTGGTCCTGCCCTTCGTGTGGAAGACGCCGCACGGTGCTCGCGACATCTTCTTCTTCTGCAGCCTCGGCGTGCTCGGTGCCATGGGCCATTATTTCGTGGCGCGGGCGCTTACCTATGCGCCGGCCAACATCGTGGCGCCGTTCCAGTATATGCAGCTCATCGGCTCGGTGGTCGTGGGCTATCTCTTCTTCGGCGATTTCCCGGATTTGCTGGGCTGGGTCGGCGCCGCCATCATCGTCGGCGCCGGCCTCTATATCGGCTGGTCGCAGCGAAAGCCCGGCTAACCGACCGTCACCGGGGAGAAGTCGACGTACCAGCTCTTGGGATGGACGTAGCCCTTCACCCTGGACGAGATCGCGTTCGGCCAGACGTCATGGACGAACCACACGAACACCGCCTGGTCGACCATGCGGGTGTTGATCTTCGCCAGCACCTTGTCGAGTTCCGCGGGGTCGGACGTGCTGCGCGCCTCGGCGGCCAGCCTGTCGAATTCCGGGTCGTTGATGTAGCCCCAGTTCGAGCCCCTGGGCGGGACCTGCTGGCTGTCGACGAAGCGCATGAAGGCGTTGTGCGGGTCCATCGTGTTCCAGCTCACGTTGATGGCGCTGTACGAAGCCGCTTCCGGCGCCTTGGCGCCCTGGCGCATGAAGTTCAGAAGGGCGTTCCAGTCCATCACCTGGAATTCGAGCTCCACGCCCACTTCTGCGAATTGCTGCTGGATGAACTCGTTCATGATCAGCGGGTACATCTGGCCCGAGCCTGAGGTCGAGATCGCGACCTTCATCTTGAGCTTCTTCTGCGGGCCGTAGCCCGCCTGGGCCAGCAGCTTCTTCGCTTCCGCCGGATCGTAGCGGATCTTGAAGGTCGGATTGCCGAACCAGGGATGGTCGGTCGGCACGCAGCCCACGGCGGGGGCGGCGAGGCCGTTCAGCAGCTTCACCATCGCATCGCGATCGATCGCGAGGTTCAGCGCCTTGCGCACCCGGATGTCGGCGGTCGGCGCTCCGGGCAGCATGCTGAGCGTATAGGGCCACATGTGCGGGATGGCGTTCGTCTCGATCTTGCAGCCGCCGGCGCGCAGTTTGTCGAGCGAATCGGGGGCGGGGGCCTCGATCCAGTCGACCCGGCCCGACAGCAGCGCGGCGGTGCGCGTGGAGACGTCGGGGATCGGCAGCAGCACCATGCGCTCGCTCTTCGGGATTCGCGCCTTGTCCCAGTAGTCGTTGTTGCGCTCCAGCTCGGCGCGCTCGCGCGGCGTCCACGACTTCATCTTCCACGGTCCGGTGCCCGACGGCGACTTGCGGTAGGCCTGCCAGTCCCGGCCCACCTTCTCGAAATTGGCCGGGCTCGAGATCGGGAAGCGGTTGAGCAGCGACGGCATGATCGTGTCGACGCCCTTGGTCTGCAGCTCGACCTTGTAGTCGTCGATCTTGCGGTAGCCGACCAGCGGCCAGAGGGCCGCCAGCAGCACGCTGCGTCCGATGCGATCGAAGACCGGCGACTTGTCGTTGAGCGCGCGGTCGATGCTGAAGATCACCGCGTCGGCGTTGAAGTCCGATCCGTCATGGAACTTTACACCCTGGCGCAGCTCGAAGATCCATTTCGTGGGATCGGCCGGGTCCTGGTACCACTTGGTCGCAAGACCGGGCACCAGCTTTGCCGGGGCGGTCGCCGACGACAGGTCCCAGGCGACCAGCGGGTCATACATCGTGTAGCCCATGAAGCGGATGCCTTCAGTGCCCTGGTCGGGCGCGCCGTCGGTCGCGGGAATGTCGGCGAGCGTCATGGCGATTCGCAGGGTCGAAGGCTGCTGTGCCTGGGCCAGGCTCGAGCCGATGAAAGGAAGGGCGGTGCCGGCGAGTAGAGCGGCGCGACGGGTGAGCATGCGAAACCTCCGTGGTTCCGTTTTACGAAGCACGAAACGAGCCACAGCATGCCATGGTGGACGCGGCATGCTTCTTGCTGTTTTGCTGTCGATCATGGCCGCCCTGAACACGCTCTCCGCCACCGAACTCGCGCAAAGACTGGACGCTGGAGCGGCAACCGCCGAGGCGATCGTTCGTGACCATCTGGAACGCATCGACCAGCGCGACGCCGACGTGCTCGCCTGGTCGCATCTCGCGCGCGAGGCTGCCCTGGAAACCGCCAGGATGCTCGATCGCGGACCACGCAGGGGCCTGCTGCACGGTATCCCGATGGGCGTGAAGGACATCATCGATTCCTTCGACCAGCCGACGACCTACGGCTCCCCGATCTACCGCACGCACCAGCCGCTCGCCGATGCCGCCACCGTGGCGCTGGCGCGCGCTGCCGGCGCCATCCTGCTGGGCAAGACGGTGACGACGGAGTTCGCCAACCGCCATCCCGGCCCGACGAAGAACCCGCACAATCCCGCGCATACGCCCGGCGGTTCCTCCTCCGGCTCGGCGGCGGCTGTTGCGGATTTCCAGAGCGTGCTTGGTACCGGCACCCAGACCGGCGGCTCGGTGATCCGTCCCGCCGCTTTTTGCGGCATCGTCGGCTACAAGCCGAGCTACGGGCATTTCGCGCCGGCCGGCATGAAGGCCAATACCGAATGGCTCGATACGATCGGCGCCTATGCGCGCAGCGTCGAGGACATTGCCCTGTTCCGGGCAGCACTCATGGCGATGCCCTTCACGCCGATCGCCAGGCTCGACCGGCCGCCTCGGATCGCCGTCGCCTTCACCCATCATCGCGACGAGCTGTCGCCCGAGGGCACCAAGGCCGTGAACGACGCTGCCGATGCCTTTGCCAAGGCCGGTGCGCAGGTGAGGGAGATCGAGCTGCCCGCGCCGGTGCGCGACATGACCCAGGGCCAGAAGACGCTGTCGGCCTTCGACGGGCCGCGCGCCCACGCCGATGAGGCGCGGCGATTTCCCGGCCTGCTGAGCGAGAGCCTGAAGAAGGACAAGCTCGAGGCCGGCTCGAAGATCGACTATGCGACCTGGGTGGCGGCCCGCAAACTCGGCGAGACCGGACGTGCCGCGGTCGACGCGCTGTGCGACGAGATCGACGTCATCCTGACCGCCCCGGCCAAAGGGGAGGCGCCGCTCGGACTCGAACGCACCGGCGACGCCACCTTCAACCTGCTCTGGACCTATCTCTGGATGCCCTGCGTGACCCTGCCGTTGACAAAGGGGCCGACGGGCCTGCCGGTCGGCATACAACTGGTCGGTCGCCAGCATGAGGATGCGGGCCTGCTCGACATCGCCGCCTGGGCGCGGGGTGTGCTGTCATGAAGGATATCACAGCCCTCGAAGCCGTTGCCGCCATCGAGGCCGGTACGCTGACCTCCGAGAGACTGGTGCGCGGCTGTCTCGATCGTATCGCCGAGCGCGACGGTGTCGTGAAGGCTTGGGCCCATCTCGATCCCGACCAGGCCATCGCGCAGGCCCAGGCGGCCGACGCTGCAAGCCGCGGACTGCTGCGCGGCATTCCGGTCGGTGTGAAAGACATCATCGACACCTACGACATGCCGACCGGCCACAACTCGCCGATCTTCGAGGGCAAGGTGCCGTTCGGCGATGCCGCCTGCGTGGCGCTCTGCCGGACCGCCAATGCCGTCATCATGGGCAAGACGGTGACGACGGAGTTCGCCAACCGCCACGCCGGCGCGACCACGAATCCGCACAATGCCGCGCATACGCCGGGCGGCTCTTCCTCCGGGTCCGCCGCGGCGGTGGCCGACGGCCACGTGCCGCTGGCCTTCGGTACGCAGACCGGCGGCTCGGTGATCCGCCCCGCCGCCTATTGCGGCGTGGTGGGCTACAAGCCGACTTTCGGCGACTTCTCCCGCGTCGGCATCAAGATGCAGTGCCATTCGGTCGATACGCTGGGCCTGATGGCGCGAACGCTCGACGACATCGCGCTGTTCCGTGCCGCCGTGCTCAAGCTGTCGCCGGTCCGCATCGATCGGGACATCGGCCGCCCGCGCATCGGCATCTGCCGGTCGCCGGTCTGGGACAAGGCCGAGCCCGAGACCCAGGCGCTGATCGAAGGGACGGCAACCCGGCTTTCGGACAAGGGGGCGTCGGTGATCGACGTGGCCTTTGACGCCCCGTTTGCCGACATCATCGACGACCATGCCGCGATCACCGGCTTCGAGAGCGTGCGCAACTATGCCGACGAGCGGCTGCGCAATCCCGACAAGGTGAGCGACGAGCTGATGAACGGCCCGATGAAACGCGGCCTCGCCGTCTCCTTCGATCGCTACGTTGCCGCCCAGCGCAAGGCCATGGCCTTCAAGGCCCATGTCGATTCACTGTTCGACAAGGTCGACCTGCTCCTGACGCCCAGCGCGCCCGGCGAGGCACCGCAGGGGATCGCCTTCACCGGCGATCCGGTCTTCAACTCTATCTGGACGCTGGCGGGCACGCCCTGCGTGACCCTGCCGGCCGGCACCGGTCCGCGGGGCCTGCCGCTTGGCGTTCAGCTCGTCGGCCTGCGTCATGCCGACGACCGGCTGCTTTCCTTGGCCGCCTGGGTGGCGGCGCATTTGAACTGATGAATACGCAAATCCTCATCCTGAGGAGCAGCCCTCGGGGCCGCGTCTCGAAGGATGGGATTCCGCACCACGTTTGTTGCCCATCCTTCGAGACGCATCGCTGCGCGATGCTCCTCAGGATGAGGAAGGGGAGGTAGAGAATGCCCACGATCAACGGTGAACGACTGCTCGCCGACCTCCGGCGCATTGCCGATTTCGGCCGTTATCAGACCGGCGTGCACCGCCCGCATCTCTCGCCGCAGGACGTGGAGAGCCGGCACTGGCTCGTGGCGCGCATGAAGGAGGCGGGCCTGGAGCCGGTCATCGACGGCATTGGCACGGTGATCGGCAAGAGCCCCAAGACCGGTCCGCGAATCCTGATCGGCTCGCATTCGGACACTCAGCCGCGCGGCGGCTGGCTCGATGGCGTCATGGGCGTGATCTACGGGCTCGAAGTGGCGCGGGCGCTGTCGGAAGATCCCGAGACGGCGCATCTCGCCGTCGACGTCGCCTCCTGGGCCGACGAGGAGGGCCACTGGGGCCAGATGACCGGCAGCCGCTCCTTCATCGGCATCTTCTCCGAGGCCGACATCGACAAGGCCAAGCATCGCGACGAGGGCACGCCGATGCGCGAGGCGCTGAAGGCGGTCGGCCTCGAAGGCGTGCCGCGCGAGCATCTCGAAGAGGGCAGGTATCGCGGCTATCTCGAGGCCCATATCGAGCAGGGCGGCCTGCTGGAAGCGGGCGAGAAGCACATCGGCATCGTGACCGCGATCGTCGGCATCATGCAGTTCCGCCTGACCTTCAGCGGCATCCAGAACCATGCCGGCACGACGCCCATGCCGATCCGCAAGGATGCCGGCGTCGCCATGATGCGGCTCTACAACGACGTGATGGACAAATTCCCCGCCGTCTCGGGGCCACGCAGCGTGTGGACGGTCGGCAAGATGGTGCTGGAGCCGGGTGCGCCGGCGATCGTTCCCGGCCGGGCCGAGATGATTCTCCAGTTCCGCGACGCCGATCAGAAGATCCTGCAGGCCTTCGAGGCCAAGCTGATGGAGATCGTGGCGGATCACCAGAAGAACAGCCCCTGCACCGTCGAATGCGTGAACCTCTCGCGGACCCAGCCGCTGCTGATGGATCAGCGCTTCCTCGAGGCGATCGAGGAGTCGGCCGCCGTCCATGCGCCGGACAAGCATGTGCGCATGCCGTCGGGCGCCGGCCACGATGCGCAGGTGATCGGGCTGAAAATGCCGGCGGCCATGATGTTCGTGCCCTCGATCGGCGGCATCTCGCATCACTTCACCGAGAATACCCATGACGCCGACATCGTGCTGGGATGCCAGGTCTTCGCTGACGCCACGGCGAAAATTCTGAAGGGAAACTGACGGGCGACGACGCTATCCTGCTCCTCGTTGAGCGAGGAGCCGGGATGTCGAAGGTCACGCGCGCCACGAAGGCGCTGGAGCAAGCGAAGGTCGCCTTCACGGTCCACAGCTACGACTACGATCCCGATGCCGACAAGGTCGGCCTGCAGGCGGCCGAGGCATTGGGCGAGGCGCCGGCGCGCGTGCTCAAGACGCTGATGACTCTGGTCGACGGCAAGCCCGCCTGCGTGATCGTGCCCTCCGATCGTGAGGTCTCGATGAAGAAGCTGGCCACGTCCTTCAAGGGAAAGTCGGCCGAGATGATGAAGCCCGCCGATGCCGAGCGGATGACCGGCTACAAGGTCGGCGGCATCAGCCCTTTCGGCCAGATGCGGTCCGTGCGGACCGCCCTTGAGGCCGAGGCGATGGCACACGAGCTCGTCTTCCTCAACGGCGGCCAGCGCGGCCTGCAGGTGCGGATGTCCCCGCAGGACGTCGCGATGGTGCTGAAAGCCGTCGTGGCGCCCCTGGTGGCGTAGCGCCTTCGCCTACTGCGCCGCCGCAAGATAGCGGGCGAGGCCACCTGCCTTGTCGGGCGGCAGCCTGGAGGGGGTGCCGTTCAGTCGAATGCCCAGTTCGCAGGCTTCCTCGCCCGAGAGTTTGGCGAGGTTCTGCAGCTTTTCGAAATCAGCCGGCGTCAGGCCCGCCTCGACGAGCAGGTCGCGCGCCTCGGTGTCATTCGGCACCGGCGGCGGCGCGCCAGTGCCCGACTTCAGTGCCGTGCGGCCCGAGCGATAGGCCTTCTCCATGGCCGTGAGCATGTTGCGCATCAATTGCTGGCCTTGCGGGTCGAGCCGGTCGGCGTGCTGGATGCCGATCAGCGTAAGCTCGCGACAGGCCTGGACGTTGGTGCCGCGCAGGTGTCGCATCAACGCGATGCGCGCCGCCAGCACGCTTTCGGCATCGGCCGCGTCGGCCGCCTTCAAGGCCGGCACGATGTGGGCGGCGCGCAGCTCGCTCATCAGCACCAGCGGACGCGGTGCGCCCTGGGTCGTCGGATTGCGCAGCTCCTCCTTCAGGGAGGCCCGCAGCCGTGGCTCGGCGTCGGGCACGTCGGCCAGGACCAGGCCGACGAGAGGCAGGGTGCGCGCTTCCACCATGGCGTTGTCGACCATCTGGGCGTTGTCGTCATTCAGGGCCTCGAGCCCGTAGACCGCGCCGGCAGCGGCCAGCGCGCCGGCGATCGCGGCCGCCACCGACCGTGTCAGACGCTGCCGGGAGGAAGCAGTGCGGCCAAACAGATAGAGGGCGGCACCGGCCGCCACGGCCACGACGACGACGACGGCGATCTTCTCCACCAGCTACTCCTGTTTGCACGCCCGGCCGAACATGGTAATCGCGCTACCCTGCCGCATGGTTGCGGTAGAATGTGGGCAACGCAGACAGCAAACCATGCCGATCCATGTCGATGTCTACCACCCTGGCCGGCTGATCATCGCCGTCGTCCGGGGCGCGTTCACGGTGGACGATGTCCGCGAAGCGGTGCAGCAAGTGCTCGCGAGCGACGTCCTGCACTATGGCAAGATCATCGACATTGCGTCGCCCACGGCTCCGCTGGACAAGGCCGGCGTCGAGGCGATCGCCGCTCTCGTTGCGCGCAACAGCGACAAGCCGCGAGGGCCCCTGGCTTTCGTCGTCAGTCCCGGCCAAGCGGCCGAAAATGCCGAAACTTTCGCCACGCTCACCGATGGCCTGCGCCCTGTGAAGGTGTTTCAGAGCCTTCACGAGGCGCGAAAGTGGCTCGGCGAGAACTCCCGGCCGTAGCCGCGGCCGGCGTCCATCCGCCCCTGGCGCAAGCCTATTCGAAGCAGCGGGCGCTGCGGATGGTGCAGGAGTTGCTGGGCACCCGCGCGTTGCATTCGTTCCAGGCGGACTGTTCGGCGGCTTGCCTCGTGGGAGCGGCGCCGTAGCCCGAGGCCTGCCCGTTGTCGCTGTGGGCGTAGGCGATGCAACGCTGCTGCGCCGTCATCCGGATCCTGCACTCCAGGGGGCCGCACTCGGCCAGCGCCGAGGTCTCGGCGGCCTCGCGCGTCGCCATGCCAACCGATACGCCGAACAGCCGCTCATTGTCGGTCGCGATGGCCCCCCAGACTTGCTGGGCCTGGGCCGTCGCACTCGTCGCGAGCAAGGTCGCGACGAGGATCGTGAACTTCTTGATCATCGTGTGTTCTTTTCCAGAAACGTGCGGACCCGGTCAATCGACTCCTGGAGGAACTGCGGTCCCCGCCAGTCCTTCTGGACTTCGATGTCGGGCGCGAGCGTCGCGATCTCGTCGCTGGTATGGGCAGGGTGAGGCTTGTCGGTACCCGGCTGAAGCAGCAACGGCGTCCGGCAGTTCCTGACGAAGTCGCGCGTGACCGAGAAGACGAAGTCCTGGCCGAACATGTTCCGGCCAAAGCTCTGGATCGTGGCCTCGGAGATCGAGGGATCGCGCCCCCGCACGGTCTCGCTGTAGCCCTGCACGGCCGCATCCCAGGTGTCGCGGTTCTCCCACAGGCCGATCGGGTTCTGCAGCACGGCGGCGGCGACGCGGTCCGGCGCCTGTTCGATCGCCTCGAAGCAGTAGCTGCCGCCGATGCAGCCGCCCATCACCGCGAAGCGCCCGAAACCCAGGTGGTCGATCAGCGCGAGATGGTCGGCGGCAAACGTGTCCCAGCCATGATCGGCCTTCACGTCGGCCACCGACTTGCCGGCGTTCCGCTGGTCCATTGAGATGACGGTGAACCTGTCGGCGAGTGCGGCCCGGGGATCCATCCAGGAACGCGGCGCGCCATCGGCGCCGGGCCCCCAGAACTCGATCGACGAACGCAGGCCGCCCGGTGCGTAGAGCAGCAGCGGAAAGCCGTTGCCGTGGACCTCGTAGTGGATCTCGGCATCGGGCCGCTTCAGGATCGGCATGCACTCGTCTCCGTTGGATCAACCTTGCGGCTTATAGCCGATCGAATCGATGATCGTCTTCCAGCGTGCGAGGTCGGCCGTCATCCGCTCCGTGACCTGGGCGGGCGTCGAGGTCTCGACGTCCAGGCCGAGGTCGACCAGCTTCTTCTGGATCTCGGGAATCGCCAGCACCGCCTTCAGTTCCTTGCCCCAGGCGTCGATCAGCGGGGCCGGGGTCTTGGGCGGCGCGAAGAAGACGTACCAGCCGAGGATCGAGAGCTGCGGATACCCAAGCTGGGTGATGGTCGGGATTTCCGGGGCCGATGTGGTGGGTTTGACGCCGGACGTGAAGATCACCTTCAACTTGCCGGCGCGGTGATGTTCCAGGAAGTCGGTGATGCCACCGCAGCCGGCCGCGATATGGCCGCCCTGCAGGTCAGCGACCAGTGGTGCCGCGCCTCGATAGGGCACCGGTTCGAGCGGAATGCCGACCGCCTTGCCGGCCATGACGCCGAAGAAATGCGTGAAGGACCCCAGGGCCGTCGTGCCGAAGGAGGCGCGCGTCGGGTTCTTCTTCAGCCACTCGACGTATTCCTTGAGGTTGCTCACACCGATGGTCGGCGACACGCAGAAGGCGGTCTGAACCGTCCCGGCGAGCGTGATCGGGGCGATGTCGGTCAGCGGGTCGAACGGCACGCTAGGCATGGTGAGCCTCTGCACGATGGTCGCCGAGGGCACGTAGGCGATGGTCGTGCCGTCGGTCGGTGCATTCTTGAGGTCTCCGACCGCGATCGTGCCGGAGGCGCCGGCCTTGTTTTCAATGATGACGTTACGGCCGGTGCGCTGCTTCAGCGGTTCGGCGAGCAGGCGCGCCATCACATCGGTGCCGCCGCCGGCCGGGAATCCGACCAGGATCTTGAGCGGCTTGTCGGGCAGCCCGGTCTGCTGGGCCCGTACGCTCGCCGCAAGCGGAGCCGTGAGTGCAGCGCCGGTCATCAGGATCGAAGTGCGTCGGCCAATCTTCTTCATTGTCATTTTCGCTTCCTCCACGACGTTTCTTGTTACGACACCAGGCTCCATGCGAGCTCGGCCCGCTCTCGCGCGGACTTGCTCATCTTGATCGATTCGGGATTGGACGAGTTGCCCTGCAGGCCGCGCCGGTAGACGCCCTGGGCGATGGCGGCGAGGCGGAACAGGGAGAAGGCGAGGTAGTAGTTCCAGTTGGGAATCGACACGCGCCCGGTCCGTTGGCAGTAGGCGGCGACATACTCCTGCTCCGTGGGAAGCCCCAGCGCCGCGAAGTCGACCGTGGCGAAGCCGTGCGGCGGTTCCGTGAGATGGTAGCCGAGGCAATTGTAGGCGACGTCGCATAGAGGATGTCCGAGCGTCGACAGCTCCCAGTCGAGCACGGCCACGACGCGCGGTTCGGTCGGATGGACGATCAGGTTGCCGAGCCGATAGTCGCCGTGGACGATGGTGGTGGGATCGCCGTCGTCGGGAATGTTTTCCGGCAGCCAGGACGAGAGCTTGTCCATCGCCGGAATGTCCTCGGTCTTGAGTTCGGCATACTGCCGGCTCCAGCGCGAAATCTGGCGGGCGATGTATTGGCCGCTGCGGCCGTAATCGCCGAGCCCGACCTTCACGGGATCGACCTTGTGCAGCCGGGCGAGCACGTCATTCATGGAACTGAAGATCGCGGTGCGCTCGGCCGGGGTCTGGCCGGGCATCGCCGGGTTCACCAGGATGCGGCCGGGCACGGCTTCCATGAGGTAGAACATCTGGCCGATGACGGTGTCGTCGTCGCACAGCAGCCGGGCCGGCGCGACGGGCACGTCTGTCGCGGCGAGGGCGGAGATCACGCGGAACTCGCGGTCGACCTGATGCGCCGAGGCGACCAGCTGACCGGGCGGCTTCTTGCGCAGCACGAAGTCCCGTCGGCCATCCTCCATGTCGGCGGCGACGAAGAAGGTCGGGTTGGAGTGGCCGGAGTCGAACTGACGGACTTCAAGTCCGCCGCGATAGCCCTCGAGCCTGTCGCGGAAGTAGCGGTCGAGGGAGTCCACGTCGAAACGGTGGCGCTCCATCACGGGAACGGTGTCAGCGTATGTCGGCATGCGGCGTCGAGCGTAATGTCGGCGCGGGCCGCTGCGCAAACACTGCATCCCGCAGGGAGGAACGTGCGGAACTCTGTCTTCAAGAAGGCGTTACCGGCACCAGCGAGGTTCCGTGGCCCAACAATCAGTTGAGAGAGTGCCGACCGTCCACGTCCAGGGCGGGTCGGCGATACGTCGTCCGCTGATCGTCCTGGCGGTCTGCGCGGTGGGCGTCGTGGCCTATCTGGCGCGCGACTTCCTCATTCCCACCGCCGCCGCGATCGTCCTCGCCCTGATCCTGACGCCGGTCGCCAAGAAGTTCGAACGCCTGCGTCTGCCCCCGACGGCTGCGGCAGGTGCTTCCGTTTCGCTGCTCGCCCTTGTGGTCGCTGGCCTGCTCGTGATCTCGGCGCCTGCCTTGTCCACCTGGGCCGAACAGGCTCCCTACCTGACTTATACGCTCGAGCGAAAGCTCGAGGGCCTGCGCAAGTCTCTGGCGTTCGTGAAGCAGGTCACCGACCGTGTCGAGCAGGCAACACAGGCAGAGCCGGGGCAAGCCAACACGGAAAGGAAGCCGCCCGAGACGGTCGTCGTGCGAGAGCAGTCACTGCTCTCGGAGCTGATGAGCACGACGCCGGCGGTGCTCCTGCAGATCGGTTACGCGGGTGTGTTGTCGTTCATGATCCTCGCGCACCGCAACGACCACAAGAGGCAGATTCTCCGGGTGCCGATCAACTTCACGACCCGCGTGCGGATTGCGCGAGTCATGCGTGACATCAACGACCGCGTCGGCACCTACCTGTTCGCCCTGGTGGTCATCTACTCGCTGGTGGCAGTGGTCTCGACCATCGTGCTGGCGTTGCTGGGATTTCCCAATCCGATCCTGTGGGGGGTGCTGGTAGGCCTCGCGTCCTTCGTGCCGTTCGTCGGACCGCCGGTGGCGATCGGCCTGGTCGCCTTCGTGGCGCTCCTGACCTACGACGACTGGGTACACATGCTTGCGGCACCCGCGATCCTCGCGGCCATTCATATCGTGGAGTCGCAGCTCATCACGCCGGCCTTCGTCAGTCGGCGCTGCGCGCTCAACACGGTTGCGGTGCTCGCCGGTGTGGCCTTTCTCGGATGGATGTGGGGAGCGGTGGGCGCGATCGTGGCGGTGCCGCTGTTGATCCTCATCAGCACCGTCGCCGCGCATCTGCCGTCGCTGCGCTGGCTGGAGGTCATGTTGTCGGAAGATCGCCCCGTGAGCGAACGGCTGGCGGTGAAGCCGCCGCTTGCGTCCGTGACGCCGGCTCAGGTGCGGCGTCGGCGGGTGGCTACGAAGTAGCCGAGGCCGAGCAGGCCCCAGAAGGCGCCGACGATCGCCGAGGCAGCCGCCGGATTGAGCTGGCTCTCCAGTAACGACACGGCAGAAAACGTCAGGAAGATCGCGCCAACGGCAACAGCGAGCGCGGCACCGACCGTCAGCAGTGCGCGACTCACCGCGTCCTGCGCGGCGGTACGCAGCGAACGGGCCGCGGCAGAGCTTGCCGCGACCCGGAGCAGGGGGCCGATCATCGAAGGTCTCTTCTCCAGACGAGGCCGGACGGCTTTTGGCTGGCTATTGCCGGCGACAAAGCCAGCCTGCGAGGAAGCCGATACCGACGACGGCCGCGAGAGTGGTCAGCGGGTGTGCCTCGGTCTGTTCGACCAGCTTGTCGGTCGCCTTGTTCTTCAGGCTGATCGTGTCCTCGGCGATCGCCTTGGCTGTGTCGCCATACTTGGCGATCAGCTCGCGGGCCGAGCTGAGCGTCTCTTCGAGAGCTTCCTCGCCGCGGGCCACCATCGATTGACCGGTGCCGCTCATCGAGTCCGTGAGTTCCTCGAGCTGGGCCTTGAGAAGGGCGATCTCCTTGGCGAGATCCTTGCCGTTGGCGTGGCTGGCAGCGCGCATGTGTGGTCCTCCGGTGAGATGCAAACAGGGGTGTCTGGGTGACGAAACGCCCTGCTAGGCCGGAGGTTGCGACCCTAGCCGTCCCAGACGTTCCGGGGCATCGGCAGGAGCGCAAAATCGGCGTCCCCCAGCGGTCGGTCGTGGCTCACACCCTCCCGCTCCAGCAGCATCATCCACTGCCGCACGTGCTGGCCGGAATGCCAGGTCGTGCGCTCCAGCAGCTCATGCAGGCTCTGCGCGCCATAGTAGGTCGAGAGCATGCGCGTGGCGCCGGTATCCCCGTGGGCCCACCAGTTGCGGAAACGCTCCTGGACGGCGGCGCCATAGGCCGCCACCGAGGCCATGTCGGCATCGGCCGCCGGCTCTTCCCGGAACGCCGCCTGTTCCAGGGTCGTGCCCTGCTCGGCATCGAGGAAGGCTGTGACCACACGGAAGAGATGGAAGGCGAGCGCGCGATAGCTGCGAGGGCGGCCAGGTACGTGGACGTGTAGCTTGTCGTACGGCATGAGCGGCAGCAGCCCGATGGCGGCGCTCATGAATTTGTCGAGGCGTGCATAGAGCTCTGCGGGCGAGAGTTCGGGGCCCGATTTCTCCTGCAAGCCGAGAAAGGCCACGATCTCGCGCGTGCTCTGACCGAAGATGAACTCGGCACCGCGCGACAGGACGGGCACGGACCGCGCGCCCAGCGCCTGCAGCTCTGCGAGGCCGGCCGGATCTTCGAGGACATTTACGGAGACGAAGTCGATCCCACGGATCGATAGAAACTCTTTGAGTCTCAGACAGCTCGTTCAACCGGGCTGCCAGAAGACCTTCAACGGCTCTGTCATGACCAACTCCTGCGGTGGATCATTTGGCGGCCGGGATGCCTGGCGTGTCAAGCGGCGTGAGCCACCTCGGAGGTCTGAAGCGTCTAGGGCTTGCGGTGGCAGACCACGCAGATCTTGTTGCCGTCGAGGTCGCGGAGATACGCCCCGTAGTAGTTGGGGTGATAGTGTGCGCGAAGGCCGGGTGCACCCTCGTCCTTGCCGCCCGCGGCCAGGGCCGCCTTGTGCGCGGCATCGACGGCGCCGCGGTCGGGCGCCTCGAGGCCGATCGTGATTCCGTTGCCGACCGAGGCGGCCTGCTTGTCGATCGGGCTCAGGATCCAGAGCTGTGGCCGCCCGCCCGCCGGCCCGTAGCCGACGGCATTCGGATAATTCATGTGACGCACCAGGCCGAGCGGTTGCAGCAACGCGTCGTAGAAGGGCCTGGCCTTGCCCATATCGTTGCTGCCGATCGTCACGTGACTGAACATGGATCGTCTCTCCTCTCCTCACCGCATCAGGATGGCCCAGCTGCCGGGCGAGGCAAGCCAAAATGATCGCGCAAGGTGGTGCCTTCGTAGGCGGTCCGGAACAGTCCGCGCTTCTGCAGGATGGGCACGACCTCGGCCGTGAATACATCGAGCATCGAGGGCAGCAGGGGCGGCATGAGATTGAAGCCGTCGGCGGCGCCGTCGTTGAACCAGTCCTCGATCAGGTCGGCGATCTGCTCGGGCGTGCCGGCGGTGGTGAAGTGACCGCGTGCGCCGGCGAGATAGGCGAGCAACTGACGCAGGGTGAATTTCTCGCGCCGGACCAGCCCGACGATCACCTCGGTGCGGCTGCGCGCGGCCTGGACCGTGCCGGGATCGGGAAAATCCTCGGCCGTGAGGGGGCGGTCGAGCGGCAGGTGCGAGAAGTCGTGGCCGCCGAACCGGCCGCTCAAGCGTTTGCGCCCGACTTCGGGATCGGTGAGATCGTTCAGCTCTTTCGCAAGCCGCTTCGCCTCCGTCTCGGTCGAGGCGATCACCGGGCTGAGGCCGGGCAGGATCAGCACATGCTCTGTCGCACGACCTTCGGCCGCTGCGAGCTTCTTGAGGTCGGCATAGAACTCCTGCGCGGTGGTCTTCTCCATCTGGGCGGTGAAGACCGCCTCGGCATGGCGCGCGGCGAAGCGGCGACCGGTGTCGGACGAGCCTGCCTGCACGAACACCGGACGGCCCTGCGGTCCGCGCGGCATGTTGAGCGGGCCGGCGACGCGATAGTACTTGCCCTCGTGATTGATCGGCCGGATGCGGTCTGCGCGCGCATAATGGCCGCTCGCACGATCGTCGAGCACGGCATCGTCGGCCCAGCTGTCCCACAGTGCCTTGGCAACCTGCACGAATTCCTCGCCGCGCTCGTAGCGCTCGTCGTGACTCACCAGGCCCGTGCCGCCGAAGTTGCGCGCGGCCGGCGCCAACCAGGAGGTGACGATGTTCCAGCCGACCCGGCCGCCGCTGATATGGTCGAGGGAGCCGAATTGCCGCGCGAGGTTGAACGGCTCGGAGTAGGTGGTCGATGCCGTGGCGATCAGGCCGATGCGTTGCGTGGAGCCGGCGATGGCGGCGAGCGCCGTGATCGGCTCGAGCCAAGTGCTGGCGGCATGCGCCACGGTGTCGGCCAAGGCGAGCTGGTCGGCCAGGAAGATCGAATCGAAAAGGCCGGCCTCGGCACGCCGCGCGAGGTCGCGGAAATACTCGATATCGGTCAGCGCGAGCGGCGAAGAGTCGGGATGCCGCCACGAGGCTTCGTGATGGCCCCGGCTCTGGATGAAGAGGTTGAGGTGGAGCTGTCGCTTCATCCCGTCACTGTGCAGCCGGTGCGTAGACCGATGCAAGCTGGCGCGACACGAGTCGCGCATAGAGACCGCCGCGCGAAACCAGAGAGGCGTGCGTGCCGCTTTCCGCTACCCGGCCCTCGTCCAGCACCACGATCAGGTCGGCATCGCGTACCGTCGACAGACGATGCGCGATCACGATGGTCGTGCGATCGGCCTTGAGCACGTCGAGGGCGCGCCGCACCGCCTGTTCGTTCACCGCGTCGAGATGCGAAGTTGCCTCGTCGAGGATCAGGATCGGGGCGTCCTTGAGGAAGGCCCGCGCAATGGCGACCCGCTGGCGCTGGCCGCCGCTCAGGCTGGTGCCGCGCTCGCCGACGGGCGAATCGAGACCCTGCGGCAGCGCCGCGACCAGTTCGCCCAAAGACGCATGCTCGATGGCCGCCAGAAGCTCGGGCTCCGTCGCCTCGGGTCGCGCGATCAGGATGTTGGCGCGCAGCGTGTCGTTGAACAGGTAAGTGTCCTGCGCCACGAGCGCCACGAGGCCGCGCAGCTCGTCGAGCTTGTAGTCGCGGAGATCCGTGCCGTTCAGCGTGATGCGACCCGAGTCGGGATCCCAGAAGCGCATCAGGAGCTGCGCCGTCGTGGTCTTGCCCGCACCCGACGTGCCCACGAGCGCCACCGTCTTGCCGGCGGGGATGGCGAAGCTCACGTCGGAGAGAGCACGCCGCGTCTGGCCGGGATAGGTGAAGTTCACCTGCTCAAGGGCGAGCGCCGCCGCCCCACGCGCGGCGGGCACGCCACGGCCGTCGCGCACCGGGATCGGCTCGTTGGCCAGCGCATAGACACGCCGCGTCGCGCCCAAAGTATCGGCGAGCTGGCGACCGATCTGCGCGATCTCGGAGACCGGCAGGAAAGCCGACATGGCGAGGATGGTCATCAGCGGTAGCAGGCCGGGATCGAGCGTGCCGCGCGAAGCGAGGATCGCACCGACCACGACGATGGCGAGACCGCCCAGGCCCGTCAGCACCTCAAGAATGGCGTGCTGCATCGTGAGCTCGCTGAAGAAGGGCAGGCGCAGGGCGATGTGGCGGTCCGACAGCTCGTCGAGCTTGTCGCCGCGCGCACGCTCCTGCTGGTTGGCGACGATCTCGCCCAGCCCCTGCACCGAATCGACGGCGAAGGCGCCGAGTTCGCCGGCCGCCTCGCGCGCCTGGCTGCCCAACCGGTCCACCCGCTTGCGCATCAGGAAGGGACTCAGGCCCACGGCGAGCAGGAACGGCACCAGCGTGATCGCGAGCCAGCCGCTCGTCGTGGCCAGCGCGATCACCACGGCGGCGGGGATGAGGATGGCGACGAAGGCCGGCGCCACCGTGTGGGCGAAGAAATACTCGACCAACTCGATGTCGTGCGTGGCCAGCGCCATGAGATCGCCGGTGCGACGGCGCGTGAGATAAGCCGGCGCCAGCGCGTCGAGCTTGCGGAAGGCGTCGATGCGCATCTCGGCCAGCAGGCGGAAGGCCATGTCGTGGGCCAGCCAGGATTCGAACCAGTGCAGGATGCCCGAGACGGGCGCCAGGATGGCGAGCGCGATGGCCAGACCGCCATAAGGCTCGTGGTTCTTGAGCGCCAGCACGATGAGCGCCGAGAGCACGCCGATGCCGATGAAGGAAACGACACGGGCTACGCCCAGCAGGAAGGTGGCGGTGAGCTTGCCCTTCCACGGCATGATGACCTTCATCAGAGCCACGACGACCTGGTACCAGGTCAGGCCCTCGGCCTTGATGATGCCCTCGGTGATGGGCTTCACCGCGCCGCCCGAGGTGCTGGCGATCGTCTCGGCGCGCTGCGGCGCGGCGAGCACATCGAGCGTGACGCCGGCCTGCTGCTCGCGCGCCTGCTCGGCCATCAGCTGCGCATAGACGCCGCCCTGGCTCATGAGCGCGGCATGCTTGCCCTGTTCAGCGACATGGCCGCGGTCGAGCACGAGGATGCGGTCGCAGTCGATGACGCTGGACAGGCGGTGCGCCAGGATCAGCGTCGTGCGGCCCTGCATCAGCCGATCGAGCGCTTCCTGGATCACCGCCTCGTTCTCGGCATCGACGGCGGAGAGGGCTTCGTCGAGCACCAGGATCGGCGTGTCGCGCAGCAGCGCGCGGGCGATGGCGACCCGCTGGCGCTGGCCGCCGGAGAGCTTGATGCCCTTCTCGCCGATGATCGTCGCGTAGCCCTGCGGCAGGCTCTCGATGAAGTCATGGATGTTGGCGGCCCTTGCCGCATCCTCCATCTGTTCGCGCGAGGCGCCCGGCCGGCCGAGGCGGATGTTCTCCTCGACGGTGCCATGGAAAAGGAACGTGTCCTGGTTCACCACCGAGATCAGCGAGCGGATCTGCGCAAAGGACAGCGTGCGCAGATCGTGGCCGCCCAGCAGGATGCGGCCCTGGTCGGGATCGTAGAAGCGCAGCAGCAGGCGCACGATCGACGACTTGCCGCCGCCCGACGAGCCGACGAGGCCCAGCCGCTCGCCTGCGGCGGCCTTGAAGTTCAGCCGCTCGTGCACGGTGCGGCGCGTGCCGCGATAGGAGAAGCGCACATCCTCGAAGGCGATGGTGGGGGCCAGAAGCCCATCAAGACGGGCCGGCGCCGGGTCGATCACCGACGGCGTGTCGTCGAGGATGCGATAGATGCCCTGCGCGGCGGAGAGGCCGACCATGCCCTGGTGCAAGACCGAGCGCAGCTCGCGCATCGGCCGGAAGATCTCGATGCCCAGCATCAGGATGACGAGCAGCGAGGTGAGCGTCATGGCGCCGGCCTCGACCCGCGAGGCGCCGTAGATCAGCGCGGCGGCCGCGCCGCCTGCGATCGACGTGTCGGTGATGCCGCGCGCCAGCGAGTTGGTGCCCAGCACCCACATGGTGCGGCGGAAGAGGTCGCGCGCCTCGACCTCGAGCTTGTCGGCGCGCGCCTTGCCCTGGCCGAACGCCTTCAGGGTCGCCAGGCCCTGGATCGAATCGAGGAACTCCGCGGCGAACGACTTGTAGGCGGTCATGCGCGCGATCGAGGCGCGCACGTCCCACTTGTGCCAGAGGGCCGGGGCGAACAGCGCGACCAGCGCGAAGCCCAGCATGACCAGCGCCACCGGCAGATCGATGAAGGAGATCACGGCGAAGATCAGCAGCGGCGTCAGCAGCGCGATCAGGAACTGCGGCAGGAACTGGCCGAAATAGGTCTCTAGCTGCTCGACGCCGTCGATCATGGAGAGGGTGAGTCCGCCGGAGCGTTGGCGGCCGACCGTCGCCGGGCCGAGGGAGGCGACCTTGTCGTAGAGGGTGCGGCGCAGCACCTTCTGAACCCGCGCGGCCGTCTCGTGCGCCAGCACGGCGCGCCAGTGTTCGGCCACGCCGCGCAGCACCATCACCCCGGCGATCAGCAGGATCGGCAGCACGAGCTCCTGCAGCGGCCGTCCGACGAAAATCTGGCCGATCAGCCAGCCGAGAAGGCCGAGACGGGCGATGCCGCAGCCCACGCCCAGGAGGCCGACGGCGACGGTGGCGGCGATGCGGGCACGGACGCCCTTGGTGAAGACGAGCAGGCGGGGTTCGATGTGCATGGC
>JBILYJ010000402.1:0-5136 GCA_044377795.1 Reyranella sp.
AAGGCTTGGACTGACCTTCTCGCCACACCGCAAAGGATCGCATCCATCACAAGCCGGCGATGGGCTGAACTGTCATGAGTTCTGTCGCTTGGTATGAGCCACTATGGTTTGGGATTGGTCATCGGTGCGGCGCTCGGTGTCGCCGTTGGCGTCCTCACCGGCATGTCGCGCGTCGCCGAGGACCTGACCTCGTGGGTCGTGCGGCTGTTGCGCCCGATCCCCGGCCTCGCCTGGGCGCCCTTCGCCATCATCTGGTTCGGCGTCACGCCCAAGGCCGCGGTCTTCATCATCGCCATATCGGTGTTCTGGATCGTGTTCTTCGCGGCGCACGGCGCGGTGCGCGGCGTCGACCGCGACCTTCTCGAGGTCGCCGAGGCCTTCGGCTTTCGCAGCCCCCTCGAGAAGCTTCTCAAGATCTACCTGCCGGCCGCGATGCCCGGCATCCTGGTCGGCCTGCGCACGGCGCTGGGCCAGGCCTGGATGGCGGTGGTCGCTGCCGAAATCTTCGGTGTACCGGGCCTCGGCAACCGGATGATCGAGGCCTCGTCGCTGCTCGCGACCGACATCGTGGTCGTCTACATGCTCACCATGGCCGCGCTCTACGGCATCCTCGATTCGCTGTTCCTCGTGGCCCAGAACTGGTTGCTCCGGTGGAAAGCGTGATCGACAGCGTGATCGACATCAGGGGCCTCGGGCTCACCTTCGAGCGCGACGGCCGGCGCACCGAGGTGCTGCGCGAGCTCGATCTCTCGATTGCGCGCGGCGCCTTCGTCGCCATCGTCGGCGCCTCGGGCGTCGGCAAGTCGACCCTGCTGCGCGTGCTGATCGGTCTGGCCAAGGCCAGCGCCGGCAATGTTTCGATCGCGACCCGGTCGGCGGCGCGCCAGCCGGTGGCGCTGGTCTTCCAGGATTCGCGGCTGCTGCCGTGGCGAAGAGTCGTCGACAATGTCGCCTTCGGCCTCGAAGGGGCGGGCCTGTCCAAGGCCGAGCGACGGGCCAAGGCGGTCGAGGCCCTGCGCATCGTGGGCCTGGCCGATCTCGCCGGCCGCTGGCCCTACCAGCTCTCGGGCGGCCAGCGCCAGCGCGTGTCGCTGGCCCGGGCGCTCGCCGTCGAGCCCGAGGTCCTGCTGATGGACGAGCCGTTCTCCGCCCTCGATGCGATCTCGCGCGAAGGGCTGCAGGACGAGCTGACGCGCATCTGGCAGCAGACCGGCAAGACCATCCTGTTCGTCACGCATGACATCGAGGAAGCGACCTATCTGGCGGACCGCGTCGTCGTGCTGGCGGGTTCGCCGGGCCGCGCGGTCATGGATCGCACGATCGAGGCGCTGCGTCCGCGCCGCCGGGACGATCCCGCCGACGCCGGCCTCGTTGCCGACATCAGGCGCCATCTCGGTCAGGCGGGTTGACTCTGGCCCCCGGCGGCGTAACGACGCGCATTCACGAAACCGAAAGCCTGCCGTCTTAGAACGGGCTCGATGGGTGGGGCGGGCGCCGTGCCTCCGTGGATATTCGGGAAAGCGCACATGCTGGTATCCAGACCTGAACAGGGCCGCCCGGCCACCACGCCGCTCGCCGTCGCCGGTACCGGCTTCCGGCCCAATCTCTACGACGCAGTGATCTTCCTGCTGGTCGTGGGCGTCTTCGTGCTGGTCGCCCACGGTTTCCGCGAGATGAACGCGCCAGCGATCCGGCTCTCGACCGAGCCCGTCACTCTCGATGTCGCCCGCCTCCCGGAATACGCGCTGCGCACCACTCTGCGCATGTTCGCCGCGATCATCGCCTCGCTGGTCTTCACCTTCGTGGTGGCGACGCTCGCCGCGCGCAACCGCAAGGCCGAGCTGGTCATCCTCCCGGCGCTCGACATCCTGCAGTCGGTGCCGGTGCTGGGCTTCCTCACCTTCACCGTGACGTTCTTCCTGCAGCTCTTCCCCGGCAGCGTGCTGGGCGCGGAGTGTGCGGCCATCTTCGCCATCTTCACAGCACAGGCCTGGAACATGGCCTTCAGCTTCTACCAGTCGCTGCGCACCGTGCCGCGCGACCTTGACGAAGTGGCGCGGCACTACCGCTTCTCGCCGTGGCTGCGCTTCTGGCGGCTCGACGTCCCCTTCGCCGCGCCCGGCCTGATCTGGAACACCATGATGTCGATGTCCGGCGGCTGGTTCTTCGTCGTCGCCTCCGAGGCGATCACGGTCGGCGACACCACGGTGATGCTGCCCGGCATCGGCTCCTGGCTGGCGCTGGCGATCCAGGCCCGTGACCTGAACGCGGTGCTGCTCGCCATCGCCATGATGGCCGCGGTCATCCTGGCCTACGACCAGCTCATCTTCCGCCCCATCGTCGCCTGGGCCGACAAGTTCCGCTTCGAGCAGCAGGCTGCCGAGTCGCAGCCGCATTCGTGGCTCTACGATTTCTGGCGCCGCAGCCGGGTGCGGCCGCATCTGGTCAGGGGCGCCGCCTCGGTCGCCGACCGGATCTCGCTGCTGCCGACGCCGCTCACGCGCGCGCCGGTCAAACCGAAATTCGCTACGCCGTCGCGCACCGGCGAGAGGATCTGGATCGCGGTTCTTCTCATGCTGGCAGGCTATGCGCTCTGGCACATCGTGCTGTACACCCGCACGACCCTGGGCTTGGACGACCTGCGCATCGCCCTGTTCGACGGACTTCTGACGTTGACCCGGGTGCTGGTGCTGATCGCGCTGGCCAGCCTCATCTGGGTCCCGATCGGCGTGTGGATCGGCCTGCGGCCCCGTCTCGCGACGAGCCTGCAGCCGGTCGCCCAGTTCCTGGCGGCCTTCCCGGCGAACGTCGTGTTTCCGGTGGCCGTGGTGGCGATCGTGAGCCTGCGGCTCGATCCCAACATCTGGCTCAGCCCGCTGATGATCCTGGGCACCCAATGGTACATCCTGTTCAACGTGATCGCCGGCGCGAGCGCGATTCCGACCGACCTGCGGGATGCCGCCGCGCTCTTTCGCATCAGTTCCTGGTCGTGGTGGCGCAAGGTCGGCATCCCGGCGATCCTGCCCTACTACGTCACCGGTGCGCTCACGGCGGCCGGCGGCTCGTGGAACGCCAGCATCGTCGCCGAAGTCGTGAGCTGGGGTGACACCCATCTGCGCGCCGAGGGACTCGGCGCCTACATCGCCGACGCCACGACGGCCGGCGACTTTCCGCGCGTCGTGCTGGGGATCGTGGTCATGGCGTTGATGGTGACCACGTGCAACCGCATCCTGTGGCGGCCGCTCTACCGCCTCGCCGAGAACCGCTTCAGGCTCGAGTAGGAGAAGCTGAATGGACACGATGGTTTCCGTGGCCGACCGCACGCTGGTCAGCGTCGACCACATCCGCAAGGTCTATCCCAAGGGGAGCGGCGAGGATCTGCTGGTCCTCGACGATGTCTGCCTGACGCTGAGCAAGAACGAGATCGTGTCGTTCCTCGGCCGCTCCGGCTGCGGAAAGACAACGCTGCTGCGCATCCTCGCCGGCCTGATGCCGGCGACCGGGGGCGAGGTGAGGATCGCGGGCAAGAGCGTGGTCGGGCCGTCGCCGGAAGTCGCGATGGTTTTCCAGTCCTTCGCGCTCTTCCCCTGGCTCACCGTGCTGCAGAACGTGGAGATCGGCCTGGAGGCGCAGGGCGTCGGCCCGGCCGAGCGTCACCGCCGCGCGCTCGCCGCCATCGACCTGATCGGGCTCGACGGCTACGAGAGCGCCTATCCGAAAGAACTGTCGGGCGGCATGCGCCAGAGGGTCGGCATCGCGCGCGCCGTCGTGGTGCAACCCACCGTGCTGCTGATGGACGAGGCCTTCTCGGCCCTCGACGTGCTGACCGCCGAGACGCTGCGCACCGACCTCATGGACCTGTGGATCGAGGGCCGCCTGCCGATTTCGGCAATCGCCGTCGTCACGCACAATATCGAGGAGGCGGTGCTGCTGTCGGACCGCGTGCTGGTCTTCGGGTCCAATCCAGGCCACGTCGCGGCGGAGATCAAGATCGACCTGCCGCACCCGCGCAACCGCCTCGACCCCGCCTTCCGGGCGCTCGTCGAGAGCCTCTATGCCACGATGACGGCGCGCCCGGACGGCAAGTCGAGTCAGGGACATTTCTTCGGCACCGGCATCGCCATGCTTCTGCCGCGCGTGTCTCCCAACATGATCGCTGGTCTGATCGAGGCGGTTGCCGCCGCGCCGCATGATGGGCATGCCGGCCTTCCCGAACTGGCCGGGGACCTGCACATGGAGGTCGACGACCTGTTTCCGGTCGCCGAGGTCCTGCAGCTCCTGCGCTTTGCCGAGCTGGGGGACGGCGACATCAAGCTCACGGAGCCGGGACGCCAGTTCGTCGGCTTCGAGCCCGATGCTCGCAAGAAACTCTTCGCCCAGCATCTCCTGAACTACGTTCCACTGGCCGGTCATATCCGCCGCGTCCTCGATGAGCGGCCCACGCATCGTGCGCCGGCGAGCCGCTTCCGCGACGAGCTCGAGGACCATATGTCCGCCGCCTTTGCCCAGCAGACGATGCGGACAGTGACCTCATGGGGGCGTTTCGGCGAGGTTTTTGCCTATGATGAAGTGAGCGGAATCTTCAGTCTCGACAATCCCGGCTGAGCCCCGGGCGAAGAGGACAGGATGCACTTCGACCTGTTTGAACTCGGCGAGACCGGGTTACGCCTCGGCGTGGCGCTGCTGCTGGGCTCGGCCATCGGGTTCGAGCGCCAATGGAACCAGAAGATGGCCGGCCTGCGCACCAACGCGCTGGTGGCGCTGGGCGCGGCGGGCTTCGTCACCTTCTCGGGGCTTGTCGGCGCCGGCGATCCGACGCGGGTGGCCGCGCAGGTCGTGACCGGCATCGGCTTCCTGGGCGCGGGCGTCATCCTGCGCGAGGGCGTCAACGTGCACGGCCTCAACACCGCGGCGACGCTGTGGTGCTCGGCGATGGTCGGCACGATGGCGGGGGCGGGGCATGGCAGCCCGGCGCTGCTGGCGGCCGGCATGGTGATCGCCACCAATCTCATCCTGCGGCCTCTGATACCAAGCGACAGAACTCATGACAGTTCAGCCCATCGCCGGCTTGTGATGGATGCGATCCTTTGCGGTGTGGCGAGAAGGTCAGTCCAAGCCTTGCAGCAGGCATCGACG
>JBILYJ010000403.1:0-5130 GCA_044377795.1 Reyranella sp.
TGAACTGCAGCGACGTCGGCTGGAAGTGCGTGCTGCCCTTGTCGATCGGCTCGCGCACCAGAGCCTCGATGATCGCCGACAGGCGATGGACGGCATTGTCGAGCCGCTCAGGGTAAGCCACGTGCCCCTGTACGCCGCGCACGACCAGGTCGACGGTCATGCTGCCGCGGCGGCCGATCTTCATCATGTCGCCGAAGCGCTTCGAGCTGGTGGGCTCGCCGACGATACAGGCATCGATCGTCTCGCCGCGCACGGCCAGTCGCTGCAGCATCTTGACGGTGCCGTTGATCGCCGGGCCTTCCTCGTCGCCGGTGATCAGCAGGCTGATCGAGCCGCCGAAATCCCGGCCACGCTTGCTGAGGAAGCGGGCGGCGGCATCGGTGAAGGCCGCGATCGCGCCCTTCATGTCGGCCGCGCCACGACCGAACAGATAGCCGCCGGAGAGTTCGGCCGCGAACGGCCCGATCGTCCAGGAAGAGAGATCGCCGACCGGCACCACGTCGGAATGGCCGGCAAAGCAGAAATGCTTCCCGCCGCTGCCGATGCGGGCATAGAGGTTGGCCACGTCGTCGGTGCCGGCCTCGGTGAAGTCCATCCGCTCGCAGGTGAAGCCGAGGGGCGCCAGCGTCTGTTCCAGCAGCTGCAAGGCACCTGCTTCGCGCGGCGTCACGCTCTCGCAGCGGACGAGCGTGCGGGTCAGTTCGATGACATCGGTAACGTTGGAGCTGAGCGTATCGGGCATGGGCCGGACACTACAGGCCCGCTCCTGCGCTGAGAAGGGCGGCCCCGGGAAGCGGGGCAAAGAAAAGGGCGCCGTCAGGCCAGCCGGCGCCCAGTTTATTTGAGAGGAAGATAGTCTTGCTTGTTTAGGCTGAATTCTGTCGGGCCGTCCTAGGCCACCATGCGATCGGCCTCCTGAAGGTTGACCGAGACGAGCTGGGAAACGCCCCGCTCGGCCATGGTCACGCCGTAGAGGCGATCCATGCGCGCCATCGTGACGCGATGGTGGGTGATGATCAGGAAGCGCGTGTCGGTGCGGCCGGCGATGTCGTTCACCAGGCCGCAGAAGCGCTCCACGTTCAGATCGTCCAGCGGTGCATCCACCTCGTCCAGCACGCAGATCGGCGCCGGGTTCGTCATGAACACCGCGAACAACAGCGACAGGGCCGTCAGCGCCTGCTCGCCGCCCGAGAGCAGCGACATGACCTGCAGCTTCTTGCCCGGCGGGCTGGCATGGATCTCGAGCCCGGCCTCGAGCGGATCCTCCGACTCGGTGAGCCGCAGCTCGGCCTTGCCGCCGCCGAACAGCTTGGTGAAGAGCTGCTGAAAGTGGCCGCTGACCTGCTCGAAGGCGGCGAGGAAGCGCTCGCGGCCCTCGCGGTTGAGGCTCTGGATGCCCTGGCGCAGGCGGCCGATGGCGGCGACCAGGTCGTCGCGCTCGGCCGTCATGGCGGTGATCTGCTGCTCGAGTTCGTTGGCCTCTTCCTCGGCCCGCAGGTTCACGGCGCCCATCGTCTCGCGCTCGTGCACCAGCCGCTCGAGCTTGTTCTCGGCCTTCTCGAGATCCGGCAGCTCGTCGAGAGACTGGACCTCGGCCAGCGCCATCACGCCGTCGGGCTCACAGCGCAGGCGCTCGGCAATGCGCTCGACCACCGTTTCGCGATCCTTCGTGGCCTGCTCGACCTGGCCTTCGCGACGGACACGGGTCTCGCGCGCCTGGCCCATCTCGGTCTCGGCCTGGCGGAGCGCCTTGTCGGCCTCGGCCAGACGGGTCTCGCCGATCGCCAGCCGGTCGGCCGCCTCCTGACGGTTGCCCTCGGCCTTGTCGATCTCCTCGCCGAGGACGAACCGCTTCTCCTCGATCTCCGCCGGCTTGGCCGCCAGTTCGGCGATCGCGGCCGCCGTCTGCTCGCGCCGTGCGTCGAGTTCGACGATCTGGCCGTCCGCCTCGCGCAGCCGCTTGCTCCAGCCTTCGTGGTCCTGCGCGATCTGCGCCAGGCGCTCGACCCGCATCTTCGATTCGCGCGCGAGCCGGTCGCACTGGCCCTCGGCCTCGACCAGCGCCGCCCGGAGTTCGGCGATGCGCACCCGCAGCGCGCCGGCCTCGACGCGGTCGGCCTGGGTGTCGGCGATCGATGACAGGCGCGCCTCGCGGAAGGTGCGTCGCATCTCGACCTCAGCGATGTCGCCCAGCACTTCGGCCACCACCGTCTCGATGCCGGCCAGGCGCGTGCGCAGCTGGTCGGTACGGCGGGCAATCTCGACGTGACGGTCGCGGACCTGCGTGGCCAGGCGCTCGGCGGTGCCGATGGCCGACTGGGCGGCGCGCTCGGCGGCCCGGGTCGCCTCGCCGGCCTCCTGCGTCTTGCGACGCGCGGCGTCGGCCACGCTGCGCTCATGGGCGCGGGCCTGGTCGACGCAGGTCTTCTCGGCATCACGGGCCGCGGCCAGCCAGGTCTTCTCGGCATCGACGCGCGCCTGCTCGACCGCCTGCTCGGCGACGATGCCGTCGATCTGAAAGCGAATCTCGGCCAGGCGGTTGCGCTGGCTCAGCCGCACGGCAGCGGTCGACGGCGCACCGGCCCGCATCGTGTAGCCGTCCCAGCGCCAGACGGCGCCCTCGCGGGTGACCAGCTGCTGGCCGGGCTTGAGGGCAGCCTGCAGCGCCGCGCCGGTCTCGTCGTTGGCCACGATGCCGATGAAGGACAGGCGACGGGCCAACTCAGGCAAAGCGCCGACATGCGCGCCGAGCGGCGTCGCGCCTTCGGGAAGGGCCGGCGTCTCGGCCAGCGCCTCGAGCGGCAGCCAGTGCACCGGCGCGCCGCGGTCCGACGAAGCCTCGAGATCATCGCCGAAGGCGGCGCCCAGGGCCTTCTCGAAGCCCGGCTCGACGGAGAGGGCGTCGAGCAGCGGCGGCCAAAGCGAATCGGCCGCCGACTTCAGCGCGGCGGCGACGCCCGATTCCTCGGCGCGCAGCTTGGTCAGGCGCGCATTGGTCTTCTGCAGCGCCTCGACAGCGGTGGCGTGGCTTGCTTCTGCGGCCTCGCGTTCGGCCGCACGGGCCCTTTCCATGTCGAGGCGTTCCGCTTCGGCCCTGGCGACCGCCTGCCGCGCGGCATCGGATTCGTAACGCTCGGCCTCACGGGCGGCTTCGATCGCCTCCTGGCCTCTGAAACGCGCCTCTTCCAGCGCGGCGCGAGCGGCTTCGAGTTCGGCCTCGACCTCCGGCAGCGCCGGCAGGTTGGAGAGCTCGACCTGGAGCTGCTGCTGCTGCGCCCTGACTTCATCGCGGCGCGACGACAGGCGGCGCAGACGATCCTGAAGCTCCGCGATCTCGCGCGAAACGCTCTGGCGCAACGCCTCGTCGTCGGCGATCTGGCGGTTCAGGCGATCGAGCTCGACCTCGGCCACGCTGGTCTCGCTGCGCGCGGTGTCGCGCGCCTCCTCGGCGGCGGCGGCGCGATCCTCTTCGCCGAAACGCTCCTCTTCGAGACGTTCACGCTGGGCGCCGAGGTCGGCAATGGCGGCTGCGGCGTCGTTCTTGCGGCCCTGCTCGCGTGCCAGATCCTGCTCGGTCTGGTGCAGGCGGGTCTCGGCCTCGAGCTGGGCGGCGGCCACGCGTTCGGCCTCGGCCGTCAGCGCATCGTGGGCCACGCGCAGGCGCTGCAGGGCGGCGGCGGCGGCGGCTTCGTCGTTGCGCAACGGCGGCAGCGCCGTCGCGGCTTCGGCCTGAGCGGTTGTGGCGAGGCCGACCAGTCGCGTCAGGTCGGCGACCTGCGCCTCGGCTTCCTTCAGCCGCTCGGCCGATACGGCCAGATCGCGCTCGGCATTGGCCAGCTTCAG
The DNA here is from genome assembly GCA_044377795.1 of Reyranella sp. GTDB lineage: Bacteria > Pseudomonadota > Alphaproteobacteria > Reyranellales > Reyranellaceae > Reyranella. Next base: position 3,844 of record JBILYJ010000403.1, read on the forward strand.
CGCCAGCACGGCAGCTTCGGCACGACGGATATGGTCGGAGAGGTTGCGGTATCGGCTGGCCTGCCGGGCCTGCCGCTTCAGCCCCTTGTGCTGTTCCTCGAGGGCCAGCAGCACGTCCTGGACGCGGGCGAGGTTCTGCTCGGCGGCGCGCAGGCGCAGTTCGGCCTCGTGGCGACGGGCATAGAGGCCGGTGATTCCGGCCGCCTCGTCGATCACCGAACGACGATCGGCCGGCTTGGCGTTGATGAGCGTGCCGATGCGGCCCTGGCTGACAAGCGCCGTCGAACGCGACCCCGTGGCGGCATCGGCGAACAGCGTCTGCACGTCACGGGCGCGAATCTCGCGACCGTTCACCGAATAGGCCGAGCCGTGGCCGCGTTCGATGCGGCGCACGACGTCGAGCTGGTCCGTATCGTTCACCGCGGCGGGCGCGGTGCGCGTCCTGTTGTCCAGCGACAGCATGACCTCGGCGATGTTGCGCGCCGGCCGCTGGCCGGAGCCGGCGAAGATGACATCTTCCATCTCGGAGCCGCGCATCTGCTTGGCGGACGTCTCGCCCATCACCCACTTCAGCGCTTCGACGAGGTTCGACTTGCCACAGCCATTGGGCCCGACGATCCCGGTCATGCCGGGCTCGATGACGAGCTCCGTCGGGTCGACGAAGGACTTGAAACCGGCGAGCCGGAGCTTGTCGAACTGGACCATTACACCACGCCTGTCTGGTTACTTGCCCGAATGCCTACTTGGCGAGCTTGGAGAACACGCCGTCGAGTTCCTCGACCGAACGCGACCCGCGATAGAGCTGGCCATTGATGAACAGCGTCGGCGTCGAACTGACGCCCATTGCCTCGCCGCCCTTGTAGTCGTTGATCACTGCGTTGCTCATCGCGTCGTTGGCGAGGCACGCCTTGATCTCGTTCTCGCCCATGCCGGCGATGCGCAGCGGCTTGGCGAGCTCGGCCAGCGGATCGGCCGACGTCGCCCATTGCGCCTGGCCGCGGAAAATGATGTCGACCACGCCGAAATACTTTTCGTTGCCGGCGCACTCGGCGATCTGCGCTGCCTTGGCGGCGACCTGGTCGAGCGGGAAGTCGCGATAGACCAGCTTCACCTTGCCGGTATCGATCCACTTCTTCTTGATCTCGGGCAGGACCTGCGTGTGGAAATGCGCACAGTGCGAGCAGGTAAGCGACGCATACTCGATCACCGTGATCGGCGCCTTGGGGTCGCCCAGCACGTGGTCACCGGGCTGCACGCTCTCCAGGGCGGCCTTGTTGGGGGCCGAAA
>JBILYJ010000404.1:0-5124 GCA_044377795.1 Reyranella sp.
CCTCGAGCGTCGGAAACTGCGGCTCCTGCGCCTTGATCTCCTGCAGCACGACGATGTCGGGCTTGGCCTCCTGCAGCCATGCCACCAGGTTGCCGGTGCGCTTGCGGACGGAGTTCACGTTCCAGGTCGCGATTTTCACGTCTCGGAATCCATCATTCTGAACATCGAGGCCTGCTGATGAGCCGGATATTCAATTGGGTCGTCAAAAGCATTTCTAGTCCGCAGTACAATCATAGATGGAGATAACAACAGTTATTTCTTGGATCACATTGACTCTATGACAGAAAAATTTGCATCTTCATGGCAAGGGTTACTCTAGGCGGACCGGTCTAGTGGGGGAGAAACATGGCGGCAAAAAAGCAGGCTAAACCAGCACCAGTCGTCGCGGTCTTGAACATGAAAGGAGGAGTGGGGAAAACCACAATCTCCGCTCACGTCATGCGAGTCCTGTATCTGGAACTGATGAAGAAAGCTTTGCTTGTTGATTTCGACCCTCAGTTTAATCTGACGCAGACCGTAGTCACGCAAAAACGATACTCTCGGCTCACTTGCATGGGCAAAGCCAGTACGTGCTGCCACAAGTCAAGCTGCCGGGCGATATCGTTGCCTCCGTAAAGGCGCAGAACGAAGCGATTGCGATTCAGGCGGAATGTTCAGAGTACATCAATGATTGTTTCTGGGCGCTTTTCTCGGATCGATTTCATAGTTTGCCGCCAGCACTCATAAGCAACCTAGAGGGTCGATTCAAAACACCAGGGCAGCGCGCAAGCTTCTTCGCATGATGGCACAGCGACGCCGAGCATTACTCTATCGGACGAGCCGGTAGCTGCTGCGTCCAACTGTGTATGAGCAGTCAAAAACAGTGAGCTGTATAACGGATAATATCAGACGCTGAACGAGTTGCCGCAGCCGCAGGCGGAGGTGGCGTTCGGGTTCTTCACCTGGAACGCCGCGCCGACCATTTCCTCGACATAGTCGAGCTGGCTGCCCTTGAGGAACTCGAGCGAGGTGGCGTCGACCAGGACGGCGGCGCCGTCGTGTTCGATGACCAGGTCGTCTTCGTTGCGCGCTTCCTCGAACGAGAAGTTGTATTGGAAGCCCGAGCAGCCGCCACCCAGGACCGCCACCCGCATCATGACGGGCTTGGGCTCCTTGGAGGCCAGGAAGGCGATCCGCTTGGCCGCGCTGGACGTCACGGAGAAGGTGGTGTCGGTCATCTCCACAAGATGTGGTGGGCGGGACGATTCGTCAATCCCGACAAAAGCCCTAGGAGATTAGGGTTTTCTGACGGTCCCGCGCCCGGACCCGCTCGCGGTGGAGGATGTAGAGGCCCGAGCCGATGACCAGCGGCAGGCCATACCAGACGGTCCAGGAAGGCTCCTCCTCGAACCACAGGTAGCCGAAGGCCATGGCGAGCACGATGGCGGTATAGTCGAACGGCGCCAGGATGGCGGCGGGGGCCAGCCGCCAGGCCCGGGTGATGAGGATCTGGGCGCAGCCGCCCAGCAGGCCGAGGGTCAACAGCCAGACCCAGTCGAGCAAGGGCGGCCACTTCCATTCCGGGATGGCGCAGGCGATCGAGACGAGACTGCCGACGACGGCGAACCAGAACAGGGTCACGACGTCGGGATCGTGGCGGCTCAGCTTTCGGACCAGCACGGTCGAGAGCGAATAGCAGAAGGTCGCCGCCAGGATGACCAGAGAGACCATATGGAACTCGATCGCCCAGGGATCGAGCATGATCAGCACGCCGGCAAAGCCCACGGCGACGGCGGTCCAGCGCCGCCAGCCGACCGGCTCACCGAGGAGCGGCACCGACAGCGCCACCATGAACAGGGGGGCTGCGAAGGAGATGGCATAGGCATCGACCAGCGGCATGCGCGGAAAGGCGTAGAAGAAGCCGAACATGCTGCCGAAGCCGATGACGACCCTGAGTGCCTGCAGGCCAGGTTTGCTGCTGCGCACCACCCGCAGGCCGCCGGCGTGCCAGATCAGCACCGCGACGGGCAGCAGGGCGACGGCGCTGCGGAACACCATGAGCTGGAAAGAGCCGTAGGTGCCGCCCAGACCCTTGACCATCGCGTCCATCGTGCAGAACAGCACGAGCGCGCTCATCTTTAGGTAGATGCCGTGCAGGGCGGTCTGGCTGGGGGCGTGCGGCAAGGTCGCGCTATTTGGCTCGCGCTGCATACTCTGTAAAGTGAACTTCTTGGGGGAATCAGGGGAAACGTGAGCGCGTGAGCTGGCTGTTGCGCTGCATCAATTCGGTACGGGCGCCGATCGCCGTCGCGATGCTTGTCCTGCTGGGCGCCCTCGTACTGCGCATCGCCGATCCGTCGGCGGTGACGCGCATCCGCGATTTCGCCTTCGACAGCTACCAGCGCCTCGAGCCGCGGACCTACAATCCCGAGACCCCGGTGCGCATCGTCGACATCGACGAGGCGGCACTCCAGGAATACGGGCAGTGGCCGTGGCCGCGCACGATCATCGCGCGCCTGGTCGACAAGCTCGCCGAGAAGGGCGTCGCCGTGGTGGCCTTCGACGCCGTGTTCGCCGAGCCGGACCGGTCCTCGATCAGCCGCATGGTGCGCGACCTCGTGGCCTTCACCGATCCCGAGACGGTGCAGAAGCTGGCCGCCGCGGTGCAGGACAACGACAAGGTGCTGGCCGACGCCATGGCGCAGTCGAGGGTCGTCACCGGCTTCGGCTTCGACGTGAAGGGCACGGGCAAGCCGCCGCGCACCTTCCACGGCGTTGCCTTCGCCGGCGACCAGCCCAGCCAGTTCCTGCCGCAGCAGGGCGGCACGGTGAAGTCCCTCGACATCCTCGAAGCCGCGGCCAAGGGCAACGGCAGCGTCAACACCGACGTCGACAGCATCGTGATCCGCCGCGTGCCGATGCTGTTCCGCGTCGCCGGATTCGAGGGCCTGTTCCCGTCGCTGTCGATCGAGGCGCTGCGGGTGGCGCAGGAGGCGTCCTCCTATCTGGTCAAGTCATCGGGCGCGAGCGGCGAGATGTCCTTCGGCGAGAAGACCGGCATCGTCGCCATCAAGACCGGCGCCATCGAAGTGCCGACCGATGGCCGCGGCCGGGTCATGCTCTACGATACCGGCCACCAGCCGCAGCGGTTCATATCCGCCCGCGCCGTTCTTAAGGACGAGGTGCCGGCGGAGACGCTCGAAGGCCAGGTGATCTTCGTCGGCACCAGCGCCATCGGCCTCAAGGACCTGCGTAACACGCCGGTGCAGGACGGCGTGCCGGGCGTCGAGGTCCATGCCCAGCTCGCCGAGCAGATGCTGGAGCAGCGATTCCTCGCCCGGCCCGACTATGCCGACGGTGCGGAGTTCATGTACCTCGCGGCCATGGGCCTGCTGATGGTCGTGCTGCTGCCGCGGCTGTCGGCGGGCAGGATGGCGCTGGTCGCCACGATCCTCATCGGCGCCGGGCTGATCGTGCCGTGGCTCGCCTATTCCCGGTACCAGCTGCTGTTCGATCCGATCTATCCGCCGGTCACGCTGGCGGCGATCTATGTCAGCGGTACGGCGCTCGCCTTCATGCGCACGGAGCGGGAGCGGGCGGAGATCCGCGGCGCCTTCGGCCTGTACCTGTCGCCCGACCTGGTCGAGCAGCTCGCGCGCAATCCCAGCCTGTTGCAGCTCGGCGGCGAACAGCGCGAGATCACGGTGATGTTCACCGACGTGCGCGGCTTCACCACCATCTCCGAACAGTTCGATCCGCAGGGGCTGACGCGGTTCATGAACCGCTTCCTGACGCCGATGACGGACCTGATCCTGGGTCTCAAGGGGACGATCGACAAATACATGGGCGATGCCATCATGGCGTTCTGGAACGCGCCCCTGCCGGTCGAGCGCCATGCCGCGCGCGCCTGCGACGCGGCGCTGGCCATGCAGTCCCGCCTTGCCGTGCTGAACGAAGAATGGAAGGCCGAGGCTGAGGCCGAGGGGCGCAGGCACATCCCGGTGAACATCGGCGTCGGCCTGAATACCGGCCCAGCGTCGGTCGGCAATTTCGGCTCGACCCAGCGATTCACCTATTCCTGCCTGGGCGACGACGTGAACCTGGCCTCGCGCCTCGAAGGCCAGTGCAAGACCTATGGCGTCGGCATCATCATCGGCCGCAAGACGCGCGAGGCGGTCGAGGACTACGCCACGCTTGAGATCGATCTGATCACCGTGAAGGGCAAGACCGAGCCCGAGCGGGTCTACGTGCTGCTGGGGGACGCTTCTGTTACGAAGACGCCGGTCCACGCCGCGTTGGTCGAACGGCAGGACGGGTTCCTCCGGCTCTATCGCAGCGGCGCCTTCGTCGAGGCCCTCGCCATGATCGAGACGTGCCAGGCGGCGGCCGATGCGGCGGGCTGGCGGCAGAGCTATTACCAGATGATGCGCGGACGGCTCGACGAGCTGATCGACGATTCGCCGGTGGACTGGAAGGGAGTTTATGTCGCCAAGGACAAGTGAGCAGGATCGCCGCCTCGAAGTCATCGAGGCCCTGGTGTGCCGCGACGTGGGCCGCAAGACACAGCAACTGATCGACGCAAATCGGGGCGGGCTGGCCGAGGCGGCGACATCGCTCGCCACGGCCACACGCGTGGGGCTGATCACCGGCTTCTTCGTGCCGCGCGGCGATGTCGCTGCGCCGGAGACCGATGGGCCCGTGGGCACGGCATTGCTCGCCGCGTCTCTCGTGGCCTGCGGCGTGCCGGCGCGCATCGCCGTCGACACGCCCTGCGTCGAGGCCGTGCGCTCGGCCGTACGGGCGACCGGCGAGGACGTGACCGTCGACGAGATCGTTCTCGGGGACGAGGGCGGCATCGAGGAACTGGCGAAGGTCTGGCGTCAGGAAGCTCTCTCCCACGTCGTCTCCATCGAGCGGTGCGGGCGCAGCGCCGACGGCCGGCCGCGCAACATGCGCGGCGTCGACGTCTCGCCCTGGACCTTGCCGCTCGACGCGCTGTTCGAGGGCGGCGACTGGGCGAAGCTCGCGGTCGGCGACGGCGGCAACGAGATCGGCATGGGCAAGCTGCCGCCCGGCCTGATCGCGCAACACGTCCCCAACGGCGCCGATATCGCCTGCGTGACCTCGTGCGACCACCTCGTGGTC
>JBILYJ010000405.1:0-5119 GCA_044377795.1 Reyranella sp.
CAGCAGGACGGTAAGCAACTGCAGACGGACGCGCCAGACCATCAGACGGTTGCTACGGCGTTGATTATCGAGACCGTCGGCAGCGTCGTGCCCCATCGAGAGAACGCCCACCATCATTACGCCCAACGTCGCCAGACCGCATACAATCACCAGAACGAACAGAACACCGGCAAGCGTCATCGCAAACTCCCAAGCCTCGGCGCCTTCGCAACTCGGACACGCCAGTGAGATAGAACTGGTGTCGCGTGCGGTCGCCGGCAAGTTCATCGCGCCACGCGGGGATGCTGTGTCGCACCTGCGATGACAATTGGTGTCGCCGATGTTCTCGCAGTGCGCCCCCGCCGCAGAGCTATAGGCAATCGATCATGGCGTAGCAGATCATCGGATCCGGCCGCTCAACCCAGCGCCGATCACGTTTTCACTACCGACGCTGATTTGACTGACCTCAATGCCTCGGACTGCACGGAAGCCTCCCGACAACCAAGACATCAGTAGATCAGGACGGGCGTCCTATGAATGCAGGTTTGATCATCGATCTGTCGAACCAGAAAGTCAGCGACGTCGGAGCGAGAGATGATCCCGTTACGCCACTCCGACGCCTCGCGCAGGATCTTGTACCGCCTGGTTCTCTTTCCGTTGGTCAAGACCCCGGGCCGTGCAATCGTCCACTCGAGCGAACTGTCTTTGATCAGCCGTTCCTGCTCGGACTTGTCGGCGTAGGCGCGGCCGAACACGACCTGGAATGGCAGGCGCTGGAGGCAGCTGATGCTGGAGCGGCTGTCACCGGCCCCGAAACCAGTGACGCAGATCAGCCTCTTCACGGCCTTGGCTTCCATGGCACTCAACAGAATACGGGTCGCGTCCGAGAAAAGGTGGACTGGCCGGAGAAGATCTCCCAGTGAAGAGACGCCCAGGGTCTGGATGACGGCGTCCATGCCGTCGAGCGCCGCTTCAATGTCCCGGCGATCAAGTGCGTCGCCCTGGATTTTCTCCAGGTTGGGATCGGACAACCCTTTCCCGACCGCCGAGCGGGCAAGAGCCCGCACCTGGTGCCCGCCCTCAAGCGCCAGCCTTGTCGTCTCCAGCCCGATGCCCTTGCTGGCTCCGATGATCAATACGTGTGCCATCCTGGTGCTCCCTAAAGGCTCGGCAAGCATCACGGCCACGGCTCCCGAGACAGTGGATGCATACACAGTACGAGCCAATACGCGCCCCGGACCTGCCTGTATCGAGGCTTTCGTAGCCCGTCGATTCCAGGCGTTTGCCTGAGGTCACCACATGACCTCCCTCTGTCGCTCACAGTGTCCGGCTTGGCGGAGATCCATCGTCGATACGGCGGTGAAAGCTGGTCAGTTCAATGCGCCGGCCGCTGCCGTGAGCGCGGGCGACCTCATCAAGGAGCCGGTTGTTCCTCGCCGTGACGCCGATATCTCCTTCACGGCCCGGCAGTGGGCCCTTGATCCGATTCCATTGATCGTCCCGCAATCTACAGCGACGTATCGATCAGCTCCGACTCAGCTGACCGCCAATCGATCACAGATGATTCCCCAGGGGGAATCTCTCTATCGCGGACAGGCCCTAGTTCACCATCGCCTGGTAGACGAGGTCACGCATCAGGAAACGGTAACGCAGACGTGCCTGCGGCGACTGCATCATGAAAACGACATACATGCGCTCGCGCGGATCGTGCCAGAAATAGGTCCCATAGGCGCCGCCCCAGAAATAGTCGTTGGGCGATCCCGGCAGCGGATTGACGCCCTGTACGTTGCGGACCGCGAAGCCCAGGCCGAAGCCCTGGCCCATCCGGGCGCTCGGCTCGAGCGCCTCGAAGCGAAACATGTCGGCGCCCATCTTGATGTCGGGCGGCAGCGCATCGGCGGTCATCAGGTCGATCGTCTTGCGCGAGACCAGGCGCACGCCGTCGAGCTGACCGCCATTGGCGAACATCTGCAGGAGGCGGGCATAGTCGGCCGCCGTGGAGACCATGCCGCCGCCACCCGAGCGCCAGTTGAATTTCTCGGTGATGTCGGGAATCGCCGGCACTTCGTTCTTCGGCCCCTCCTTCATCGGCTTCGCCCCGCGCGTCTTCTTGTCGGCACTGGCCTCGAAGCCGGTATCGCCCATCTTGAGCGGCTTGGTGATGCGCTCCTCGATGAACTTGTCGAGCGGCATGCCGGACGCGACCTCGACGACGCGGCCCAGCACGTCGGTCGACATCGAATATTCCCAGGTCGTGCCGGGCTGGTAGAGCAGTGCGAGCTTGCCCAGCTTGTCGACCATCTCGGCATTGGTCTGGCTGCGGTCGGCCACCTTCATGTCGACATAGGACTGCTTCACCGGATTGGCGCCCACGGCGCCGTAGGTCAGTCCGGACGTATGGCGCATCAGGTCGTGCACCGTCATCGGCCGGAACTGCGGCTCCAGCACCGTCTCAGTCGTGCCGTCTTCCTTCTTCTTCTGGACCGCGACCTTGGTGTCGGCAAATGCCGGTATGTACATCGACACGCGGTCGGCAAGCGTGAGCTTGCCCTCCTCCATCAGCATCATCGCGGCCAGGGTGACGATCGGCTTGGTCATCGAGGCGATGCGGAAGATCGTGTCGTTGGTCATCGCGACCTTGGCGTCCTTGTCTCGGAAGCCGTAGGACTCGAACATCACGATCTTGCCGTTGCGGGCGATCAGCACGACGGCGCCGGGCAGTTCGTTGTTCTTCACACCCTCGTTCAGCCGGTCGCTGAGACGCTTCAGGCGAGTCGAGAGAAACCCTACCTCTTCTGGGGACTGTACCTTTGGGATGCCCTGTGCGCCGGCCGGCCAGGCCAGCGCGACGATAAGCGCCGCGGCGGCGGCCATACGAACCATCGACATCTTGCAATCTCCTCCCGAGTTTGGGTCATCAAAGCAATTGACCAGCGGCGAGCGCAAGCTTAACGAATGCATATCGACGGTCCTCCCTAACCGGAGGCTAATAGGGAATGCCGTGCCGCTCCCTCCACGGGGAGCCAATCGGCAGCTGTACCCGCAGCTGTAAGCGGCGAGCGAGAGCCCATATGTCACTGGACTTCGGTCCGGGAAGACGGGCAGGAGCTGAGACCCGCGAGCCAGAAGACCTGCCGGCGATAGCGTCGCTCTTCCGATGGACGGGATGATCCAACGGGACGGTCAACCGAGCGGTGACGCGCTTAGTGCGAACCGTTTGGGAGATCGTCAGATGACGTCGTTCCGAGGAATCCTGCCTGCGCTTCATTCAAATGCCACGCCGGCCGATGGTGTAGCTGGCCGCATGCAACGCTATGCGTCGACCCTGCAATCGAGCCCGGATCGCTGGGTTGCGATCCCGACACCCACCCATAACGTATCCCTGCCCTTCCGCCGCGGCGGCTTCAACAGCCTGTGCGAGGCGCTGGACTATGCCGCGAGGGGCGAGACCGGCTTCAACTTCTTCGATGCCCGCGGCAAGCTGCTGACCCGCCTGTCCTACCGGCAACTGCAGGCCGACGCGCAGTCCTTCGCCCGCCGCCTGATCGGCGCCGGAGTCGCGCCGGGCGAACGGCTCGTCCTCATCGCCGACACCTGGCCGGGCTTCTGCGTTGCTTTCTTCGGTGCCCAGTATGCCGGCGTCGTCCCGGTTCCCGTTCCCGTGCCGGTCGGTCTTGGCGCCAAGGCGCACTACATCTTCCAACTCAGGAAGCAGATCGTCGCCTCGCAGGCCGTAGGTGTACTCGCCCCCGACGAACTGGTCGAGTTTGCCCAGACCGCCGCCGAAGGCACGACGGCGCGGTTTGCCGGAGGGACGGCGATCTTCACCGCGCTTCCCGAGGCCAAGGCCAACCTGCGGCCGCTCGGCGCGGGCATGCCCTGCTACGTCCAATTCTCCTCCGGCAGCACACGTGCGCCGCTCGGTGTCGACATCCGCCAGGACCAGCTGATGGCGAACATCGACGGGTCGATCGCCGCGCAGGGGCTCGACGAGAACGATTCCGGCGTGAGCTGGCTGCCGCTCTATCACGACATGGGCCTGATCGGGTTCATCCTGGCGCCGATGTGCGCACAGCGCAGCGTCGACCTGCTGGCGCCCCGCGATTTCGCCCGGAGGCCGATGCAGTGGCTTTCGCTGATCTCGCGGCGCCGCGCCACGATCACCTACAGTCCCAGCTTCGGCTACGACCTGCTGACCCGGCGCGCGCAGACCGCGCCGATGGGCGAACTCGACCTGTCGAGCCTGCGGCTCGCCGGCGTCGGTGCCGACATGATCCAGCTTCCCGTGCTGCGGCGCTTCGCCGAGGCCTTCAAGGAGGCGGGTTTCGACGAGCGCGCCTACATGCCGAGCTACGGCATGGCCGAGGTCTGCGTCGGCCTGAGCTTCGGCGCGCCGTTCGACGGCGTCAAAGTCGACAGCTTTGCCGATCCGCAATCGGGCCGGTCTCGAGACTTCGTCGTCTGCGGCAGAGTGATGGCCGGACACAGCGTCGAGATCCGCGACGAGCACGGCGTGCCCCTGGGCGAACGCCACGTCGGCCGGTTGTTCGTCCGCGGGCCCAGCGTCATGCCGGGATACTTCCAGATGGCCGAGGAGAGCGCGCGCGTGCTTCGCGACGGCTGGCTCGATACCGGCGATCTCGGCTACTGGCACAGAGGTGAGTTGGTGATCACCGGTCGGGCCAAGGATCTGATCATCGTGAACGGCCGCAACATCTGGCCGCAGGACATCGAGTGGGCCGTCGAGGCACTGCCGCAGGTCGGCCGCGGCGACGCCTGCGCCTTCTCGATCGAAGATGGCGATACCGAAGCCGTCGTGGTCATCGTTCAGGCCTATCCAAGCGAGCCCGCGGAACGCGAGGCGCTGGTTGGCGACATAAGGCAGGCAGTCAAGGAAGCCGCTGGGGTCGACGGACAGGTCGTCCTGATCAAGCGCCAACCCGGCCTGCCCCGTACCTCTTCCGGAAAGCTGAGCCGCACGCACGCCAAGTCGAAGTTTGCCGCCGGCGACTATCCGACTTAGCGTCCGGGCTCCATTGAGCCAGGCAGCGTAGGAACCTGAACTCACCGACGTGGGTAAGGCCCTGACGCAAGAACGCCGCCCTCTTACGAGGGCGGCGTTCTTAAATTGGTTGCGGGG
>JBILYJ010000406.1:0-5116 GCA_044377795.1 Reyranella sp.
ACGAGCAGGGCAAGCGAGAGGACGATGCCGATCAGCGCCAGCCAGAACGGAAAGAAGCCCGGGCCGGGGCCCAGGCGGTCGGTCAGCGAGAGCAACAATGATTGCCAGAGTGCGAACAGGCAAAACGCCAGCATCGCACCCGTCGCGGCAAGCCGTCCCTGGCGCATGCCTGGCGGCCCTCCCTGTTTTCTTTTCTTGTTCTCGCAGGCAGCATAGCCCCAAACAGCCCGGGTGCAACACGCGACCCGCCAGGAGGAAACGAATGAACAGGCTTGACGGCAAAGTGGCATTTCTCTCCGGCGCCGCACGTGGCATCGGCGGCGAGGCGGCGAAATTGATGGCGAGCGTCGGCGCCCGGGTGGTGATCGGCGACGTGCTGGAAGAGCGTGGCCGGCAGACGGCGAAGGAGATCGAGGCTGCGGGCGGCCAGGCGCTCTTCGTGCCGCTCGACGTGACGCAGGAAGCGAGCTGGTCTGCGGCCATCGACGCCACGGTGAAGAAGTTCGGCGGGCTCGACATCCTGGTGAACAATGCCGGCATCTTCGTCGGCAAGGGCGTCGAAGAGGCCTCGATGGACGAGTGGCACAAGCTCGTCGCGGTCAATCTCACGGGAGTCGTGCTGGGCACGCGCATCGCGCTGCCGCATCTCAAGGCGCGCGGCGCCACGAGCGCGCACGGATCGGCGATCGTCAACCTCGCCTCGGTGGCGGGGCTGGTCGGCTCCCAGCTCGATCCGCTCTATTCGCTGACCAAGGGCGGCGTCACGCTGTTCACCAAGTCGACGGCGCTGGAGTTCGGCCGCAAGGGCTATCGCATCCGTGTGAACTCGATCCATCCCGGTGTCATCGACACCGACATGGGCCAGCAGACCTTCGCGATGCGGGCACGCGCCCTCGGCACCAACGACACCGAAGCCACACGCAAGACGTCGCTCACCATGCATCCGATCGGCCGGCTGGGCGTCGCCGAGGACATCGCCAAGGGCATCGTGTTCCTGGCGTCGGACGATGCCGGTTTCATGACCGGCTCGGGCCTCGTCGTCGACGGCGGTTACACGGCGCAGTGATTCAGGGCCACTAGCTCAGAAGATGCCGGCGGCGAGACCGGCCGCCATGGCGGCGCCCAGTTCCTCGCACTGGTCGACGAAGGCCGGTTGCCAGGGGCCCTTGAACAGCAGGGGCTCCTGCACGGCACGCCAGCGCAGGCCGGTCAGGATCGTCTCGACGCCACGGCGCGTGCCGGTGCCGTCGCTGCCGGCCCGTATGTAGAGCGCGCAAGGCATGCCTTGCGTCTTCTCCAGACAGGCATTGTAGCTGCGGTCGAAGAAATCCTTCAGGGCGCCGCTCATGTAGCCCAGGTTCTCCGGCGTCCCGAGAATCACCGCCTGCGCGGCCAGCACGTCGTCCGGGCCGGCCTGCAACGGTGCGATGACCCGGACGTCGAGTCCCGTTTCGCTGCGCGCGCCGCGTTCCACGGCATTACGCAGGGAGAGGGTGTTCTCCGACGGGGCGTGCGCCACAATAAGCAGCCTTTTCGACATGGAGGGGGTTCTACCCCACGCCGACATGCTCAAGAAACTCCTGATCGCCAACCGTGGCGAGATTGCCATTCGCATCGCCCAGGCCGCCGCCGAACTCGGCATCGCGACCGTGGGCATCCATTCGGAGGACGACGCGACCTCGCTGCACGTGCGGCGGGTCGACGAAGTCCGACCGCTCAAGGGGCGCGGCGCGGCGGCCTACCTCGACATCGCCGGTGTCATTGCCGCGGCCAGGGACGCGGGCTGCGACGCGGTGCATCCGGGCTACGGGTTTCTGTCGGAGAACGCGGCCTTTGCGACGGCCTGTGCCGAGGCGGGGCTCGTGTTTGTCGGCCCCACACCCGAGCAGCTCGACCTGTTCGGCGACAAGGCGCGCGCCCGGGCGCATGCCGGCAAGAACGGGGCGCCGGTCCTGTCGGGCACCGACAGTGCGGTCGACGTGGCGGGCGTGAAGGCCTTCTTCGCCAAGCATCGCAAGGCCGGCATCGTCATCAAGGCGATCGCGGGCGGCGGCGGGCGCGGCATGCGGATCGTCACGCAGGAAGGCGAGATCGAAGAGGCCTTCACGCGCGCCTCGGCTGAAGCACAGGCGGCCTTCGGCAACGGCGCCCTCTATGCCGAGCGTCTGATCGCACGCGCCCGCCATATCGAGGTGCAGATCGTGGGCGACGGTCAGGGTGGCATCGCCGCGCTCGGTGAGCGCGAGTGTACGATCCAGCGCCGCAGCCAGAAGATCGTCGAGCTGGCGCCCAGTCCGAACCTCGCCGAGACGATGCGTGGCCAGATCGTCGAGTCGGCCGTGAGGATGGCGAAGGCGGTGAACTATCGCAGCCTCGGCACGTTCGAATTCCTGGTCGATGATGCGGCCCCGGACTTCTTCTGCTTCATCGAGGCCAATCCGCGCCTGCAGGTCGAACACACCGTCACCGAGGAAGTGTGGGGCGTCGACCTGGTGAAGACGCAGTTGCGTCTGGCCGGGGGCGCTTCCCTCGACGAGACCGGCGTTCGGCAGGCGTCGCCGCGTGGGCTTGCGATCCAGCTGCGGGTGAACATGGAGACCATGACGGCCGACGGCTCGGCCAAGCCGGGCGGCGGCATGCTCACGTCCTTCGAGCCCCCGACGGGACCCGGCATCCGCGTCGACACCTATGGCTACTCGGGCTATCGCACCAACCCCAACTTCGATTCGCTGCTGGCCAAGGTGATCGTGCACGCGGCCGATTTCGGCAGCGCGCTGCAGCGGGCCGAGCGGGCGCTGGCCGCGTTCCGGCTCGAAGGCGCGCCCTCGAACATCGCCTTCCTGCGCGCCCTGATCGCCCATCCCGATTTTCGTGCCGACAGGATCCACACGCGCTTCGTGGACGAGCAGGCGGTTTCCCTGATCGAGACGGCGGCCGGGCTGAAGGCCGGTCTCTACTTCGAAGGTGCCGTCCCGGCCGCATCGTCTGCGCGGCAGGCCGGCGCGCGGGTCGACAGTGTCGATCCGCTGGCAGTCCTCGCCTTCGGCAAGGCGAAGTCGGAGACGGCGTCGCGCGCGCTGGAGAGCGACGCGCCGGACGGCACGGTCGCCGTGCCCGCACCGATGCAGGGCACGATCGTGAGCCTGTCGGTGAAGGAGGGCGATCCGGTGGCGGCGGGCCAGGCGCTGCTGGTCATGGATGCCATGAAGATGCAGCACGAGATCCGCAGCCCGGCGCGCGGCTATGTGCGGCGCATCGCGGTCGAGGCGGGCGAGACGGTCTATGAAGGCCATGCACTGCTTTTCGTCGAAGAGGCCGATGTCGAGGTGAAGGGCACGGCAACAGAGGAGACGATCGACCTCGACCATGTCCGGCCCGACCTTGCGGAATATTTCGAGCGCCGGGCGATGACGCTCGACGAGAAGCGACCGGAGTCGGTCGCCCGACGGCGCAAGACCAACCAGCGGACGGCCCGCGAGAATCTCAACGATCTGGTCGATCCCAACAGCTTCGTCGAGTACGGCGCCTTCGCCATCGCCAGCCAGCGCACGCGCCGCACGATCGAGGACCTGATCGAGAAGACTCCGGCCGACGGGCTGATCACCGGCATCGGCCGGGTCAACGGTTCGCTGTTCGGACCGGAGCGCAGCCGGGTCGCGGTCGCCCACTACGACTACACGGTACTGGCCGGCACCCAGGGCAAGAATAACCACCACAAGAAGGACCGGCTGTTCGAGATCGTCGAGAAGCAGCGCATCCCGCTGGTCTTCTTCACCGAGGGTGGCGGTGGCCGGCCGGGCGACATCGACGTGCAGTCGGTGGCCGGGCTCAACACCATGGCCTTCCACATCTTTGGACGCCTGAGCGGCGTGGCCCCGCTGGTCGGCATCAACTCCGGCCGCTGCTTCGCCGGCAACGCCGCGATCCTGGGCTGTTGCGACGTCGTCATCGCCACGAAGAACTCCACGATCGGCATGGGCGGGCCCGCAATGATCGAGGGCGGCAACCTGGGTGTCTTTTCGCCCGAGGAAGTCGGGCCGATGAACGTGCAGGTCCCCAACGGCGTGGTCGACATCGCAGTGGAGGATGAAGCCGAGGCGGTCGCGGTCGCCAAGAAGTATCTCTCCTACTTCCAGGGCGCCTTGCCGGAGTGGCGGGCGGCCGACCAGCGCCTGCTGCGGCGGGCCATCCCGGAGAACCGGCTGCGCGTCTACGACGTGCGCGACGTCATCGCCACGCTCTGCGACGAGGACTCGGTGCTCGAGATCCGCCGCGCCTTCGGGCCCGGCATGGTGACGGCGTTCGGCCGCATCGAGGGCAAGCCGCTCGGCATCGTGGCGAACAACCCGGTGCATCTGGCGGGCGCCATCGACAGCGACGGTTCCGACAAGGCCGCGCGCTTCCTGCAACTCTGCGACGCCTACGACATTCCGATCCTGTTCCTGTGCGACACGCCGGGCATGATGGTCGGACCCGAGATCGAGAAGACCGCCCTGGTCCGCCACTGCTCACGGCTGTTCGTGACCGGCGCCAACCTCACCGTGCCGTTCGGCACGATCGTGCTGCGCAAGGCCTATGGGTTGGGTGCGCAGGCGATGGCGGGCGGTTCCTTCCATGCGCCGGTCTTCGCCCTGTCCTGGCCGACGGGCGAGTTCGGCGGCATGGGCCTCGAAGGTGCCGTGAAGCTCGGCTTCCGCAAGGAGCTCGAGGCGGTGAGCGATCCGGCCGAACGCCGCGCCCTGTTCGAGAAGATGGTCGCGGCCGCCTATGCGCGCGGCAAGGCGCTGAGCACCGCGACCTATTTCGAGGTCGACGAGGTGATCGATCCCGCCGACTCGCGACGCTGGATCGCGACGGCCTTGCTCGAGGCCAAGCCGCGGCCGCCGCACAGCCACAAGAAGCGGCCGAACATCGATACGTGGTGACGCGGTAGAACCTACCCACCAACCTCATGCTGAGGAGGCTGCGGAGCAGCCGTCTCGA
Source organism: Reyranella sp. (assembly GCA_044377795.1). GTDB lineage: Bacteria > Pseudomonadota > Alphaproteobacteria > Reyranellales > Reyranellaceae > Reyranella. Next base: position 4,984 of record JBILYJ010000406.1, read on the forward strand.
AGCATGGGTGGCATGCACCACGACCGTTGCCCATCCTTCGAGATGGACCTTCGGGCCTCCTCAGAGTCTGGCCGGAAATGAATTGAATCGATTCAAGCACTTACCTCATCCTGAGGAGCGCCGCGAAGCGGCG
>JBILYJ010000407.1:0-5115 GCA_044377795.1 Reyranella sp.
GTGATCGCGGGCTACCAGGTGTGGCCGAGCCAGGGCTTCTACACCAAGACGCCGGTCAACTCCGTCGAAGACTTCAAGGGCAAGAAGATCCGCATCTATTCGACGGCGACCCAGAAGATGGCGACCCTGCTGGGCTTCAACGCGACGATCCTGCCGTTCGCCGAGATTCCGCAGGCCTTCTCCACCGGCCTGATCGAAGCCCTCTTCACCAGCGCCCAGACCGGGGTCGACATCCAGGCCTGGGACAACACCAAGTATTTCACCGATGTCGGCGCGATCCTGACGAAGAATGCGCTGATCTTCAGCAAGCGAGCCTTCGCCGCTTTGCCGGCAGCGGATCAGAAGGTCGTCATGGACGCGGCCGCGGCCTACACCAAGCGGTCCTGGGAGATGAGCAAGGCGGCAGGTGACGAGAAGGCGGCCGTCCTCAAGAAGAACGGCATGACGGTCACCGCAGGGCCTCCGGCGGTGCTCGCCGCCATGAAGAAGGTCGGCGTCCAGATGGCCGACGAGTGGAAGACGACGGCAAGCCCTGCGGCCGTCGCGGTCCTCACCGCCTACATGTCCGGTCAGAAGACCAACTGACGTCCTGAGGCGCCGGGCTGCCTGCGGCGGCCCGGCGTTCGTCTCGCTGATGGTGATGTGATGCGGCGTGCGCTGGATATTCTCTACAGCTCGAGCGGGCTGCTCTCCGCTTTCTTCCTGATGATGATCGGCGTCACGATTCTCCTGCAGATTGCCGGGCGCTTCCTCAACTTCGCCTTCGACGCCACGGAAGTCTCCGGCTTCTGCATGGCGGCGTCGACATTCTTCGGCCTGGCCTACACGTTGAAGGCCGGTGCGCATATCCGGGTCAATCTCCTGGTCGGAAAGCTCTCGGCGCCGAATCGACGGCGTGTGGAGATCTGGTGCTGCACCCTTGGAGCGGCCGCTTTCGCCTATGTCTCGGTCAATGCCTGGCTGATGGCTTACGATTCCTTCCTGTTCGGCGATACCAGCCCCGGCCTCATGGCAGTGCCGTTCTGGATCCCGCAACTCGGCATGGCCCTCGGCGCTTCGATCATGACGGTCGGGCTGGTCGACGAGCTGGTTCAGACCCTGGGCGGCAGGATCCCGGATTTCGCCGATGCGGAGGCACAGGCCATCGGCGACGAGCTCGATGCGGCTTCCGTAACCATGGCCGGTGAAGTGGCCGGCGCAGCAAAGGCGACCACGCGATGAGCGGCGAGGCCATTCTCGCCCTGACGGTTCTGGGCACTCTCTTCCTGCTGCTCGCGAGCGGCGTGTGGATCGGCATCAGTCTCGTCGTCGTCGGGTTCGTCGCCCTGTTCTTCTTCACGCCGGCGCCCGCAGGATCGCTTCTCGCCAGCACGATCTGGGACTCGAGCTGGGGATGGGCGCTGACCGCCCTGCCGCTCTTCATCTGGATGGGCGAGATCCTGTTTCGGTCGCGGCTTTCGGAAGACATGTTCAAGGGGCTGGCCCCCTGGCTCGGCTGGCTTCCGGGCCGCCTGCTGCACGTCAACATCCTGGGCTGCGGTGTCATGGCCGCGGTCTCCGGCTCGTCGGCCGTCACCTGCGCCACGATCGGCCGCATGAGCATGCCGGAGCTGCGCAAGCGCGGTTACCATGAAGGCATGGCGATCGGAACGCTCGCCGGCTCGGGAACGCTCGGACTGCTGATCCCGCCCTCGATCATGATGATCGTGTACGGAATCACCGCACAAGTCTCGATCGGCAGGTTGTTCATTGCTGGCTTCCTGCCCGGCTTCATGATGATTGGCCTGTTCATGGCCTACACGGCGGGCTGGTCGGTTCTCAATCCCACGAAGGTGCCGCCCGCGGATCCGCGGATGACCTTCGGCGAGAAGATCTGGAACGCGCGCCGCCTGATCCCGGTCATCCTGCTGATCGTCACCGTGCTGGGCTCGATCTATGGCGGTGTCGCAACGCCCACGGAGGCGGCCGTCATGGGCGTAATCGGCGCCCTCGTCCTCGCGGCGGTCACTGGTTCCCTCTCCTGGGCGACATTCCAGGAGAGCCTGCTGGGCGCGGTCCGGACCAGTTGCATGATCGGGCTGATCCTGGTCGGCGCCGCCTTCGTCACCATGGCGATGGCTTTCACCGGCCTGCCGGCGACGATGGCAGCCTGGGTCAACGGGCTGGGTCTCACGCCCTATGGGCTGATCTTCCTGCTGACCCTGCTCTATATCGTGCTGGGCTGCTTCCTCGACGGCGTTTCCATGATCGTTCTGACGGCACCCGTCGTGCTGCCGATGGTCATCGCCCAGCAGATCGACCCGTTGTGGTTCGGCATCTACATCGTGCTGGTCGTCGAAATGGCGCAGATCACGCCGCCCGTCGGCTTCAACCTGTATGTGCTTCAGAGCCTCACCGGCCGCGACATCTGGACGGTGACGAAGGCCTCTGCCCCGTTCTTCCTGCTGCTCTGCCTCGGCGTGGTCCTGATCACCCTCTTCCCGGACATCGTCACGGTCCTGCCACGGCAGATGTCGAACGGGTAGGAACTGCTGCAGGCCACGCGCTTTGCGACCGGCGCCGAGAATGTCCCGCCGACAATGCGCAGCGGCTCCAGGAGACCGTAGACTTTGGCGTGTCGGGTGCGGGCGGCGAAGTCGACACCGGAATGCAGTCGCGTGAACCTCCAGACCGGATGGTGCCGTATGCCGAAGCGAGACGAAATGCGGCTCATGTTGAACAGCGCGCGGCATGGAGGTGATCGCCACCAACGTGACCCGACTTCCCGAGGATACTCACGATTCCGCGCACAATGCCCACCGGCTGGACGGATGGTGGCAACTCGTGGACGCCGCGGGCGCGCGCTTGAAGATCACGCCTGATCCAACCGAGGTGACGGCGCTGTTCGGGGACAGCTAAGGGCGGGTTTCACCGAGGCGCTTCATCGTCGCTTCGGCAAAGCGCTCGGCCGACGGCGGGTCGAAGTCCATGGCCAGCGCCGGCTCCAGTACCTCGACCTCGATCACGATCAGCACGCCGTCGCGCACGACGCCGTCGACGCGGGCATAGAGCGGTATCTCGGGCAGGGTCGCGAGGCAGGCGGCGCCCTGTCGGGTGACGGCCGGCGGCGGCGTCTCGGCGGTTCGCGTCGGCTTGTAACGCGAGTTGGAGCGGAACTCGCCGGGCGGCGGCCGCTTGCGGATGGCGTGGCTGAAGACACCGTCGAAATAGACCAGCGACAGCTCGCCCTCGGCGATCTCGGGCAGGAATTCCTGCACCACGACGCCCGCCTGGCGCGCCTCGTCGGCAAGGCCCGCCACCTGCCCGGCCAAGGTGGCGCGCTGCAGCAGTTCGACCGAATGGCCCGACGCACCGCTGGCGGGCTTGACGACGGCCTGGGTCCATCCGGTCTCGTCGAAGACCCGGCCGATCGCCGCCACTTCGCACGGGACGACGAAGCTTCGTGGCACGCGCACGCCCGCCGCCGCGAGCTTCTCCACGTAATCCTTGCGCAGGTTCCAGCGCACCAGATCGAGGGAATTGAACAGCCGTGTCGCCGCCGCCATCGCCTCGGTCCATGCCTTGAAATCATCGAGCGCGCGAAAGTAGCCCCAGGTCGAGCGCAGCACGACGGCATCGGCGCCGGCGAACGCCTCGCGCGGCCCGTCCCACGGCGCGCCCGTCACGCGGCACCCGCGCCGCTCCAGCGCCTCGGCATAGAGCCGGTCCGACGCGCTGATGGCGGGGTCGTCGGCGGATGTGGCGAGAACGATGTGCGGGCTCATGCCGTTTCATAGCCAAGGACCCGGCGCGCGTCTTGCCGCGATATGGCCATGCCGCCGCCCTTCACCGTCACCTTCTCCGCCGGCGACGCCGGACCCTGGCGCATCGAGCGTCTGTCCGCCGTTTGCGGTCCCGGCCTGGCCGCAGCCACGCATCTCGCCATGGCCGACAGTCCCGGCGCCGCGTGGCGGCTGCGCCGCGTCGTCAGCCATCCGCGCTATTCGACGGCTGGCTCAGGACGAGCGCCGGGCGATCTTCGAGGACAGGTCACGCCACATCGCCCTGTCCATGAAGTACCTGCCGGCGGTGGCGCGCCGCCTCCATCACGCCCGCGACCTCGGCGAGCCCTTCGACTTCCTCACCTGGTTCGAGTTCGCGCCCGAGCACGAGGCGGCATTCGATGCCCTCCTGGTCGAACTGCGCGCGAGCGAGGAATGGAAATACGTGGCGCGTGAGGTGGACATTCGGCTGACCAGAGCCGGCTGAGGACGAGAACCCGCTACTTGCAGACGTTCCGGAGCGCCTGCCATTCGGCGGCGCTGAAGGCCGGGCGGCCGGTGGTCGGACGCTTCGTTGCCTCGATGCGCTCCCGCGTCGGCGGATGGCTCGACCAGATGCCGGCGGCGCTGGCAGCGTCCGATGGTTCCTTCTCGAGCATCTGTTCGAAGAAGGTCGAGACGCCGTCGGCCCGCAGGCCGCGCTGTTCGAGCAGGCGCACGCCGGTGGCGTCGGCCTCGCGCTCGAAGGCCCGGCCGTTGCGCATCGCCAGCAGTGCGCCGCCGCCGGTGCCGAACGTGCTCAATATATCCGAGTAGCCACCGGTCAGGACCTTGAACAGAAGGTCGATGCCGTAGGCGCGGGCCACGCCCTTGATCGGGTGGTCATGCACGACATGGCCGATCTCGTGCGCCAGCACGCCCGCGACCTGCGAACTGTCTTTGGCCTGGGTGATCAGGTCCGAATAGAAGACGAGAATCGAGCCCGGCAGGGTGAAGGCATTGACCGGCCCGCCCTCGACGATGTGCACCGTGACCTCGTGCTTGTAGCCGGCCTCTTTGGCGAGGTCGTTGGCCAGCCGGTTGATCGCCGCCAGACCCGCCCGGCCCTGGCAGGTGTCCTTGTCGGCCAGCAGCTCGTCCAGCACGGTCTCGCCCAGCTTGGCCTGCAGCGTGTAGGGCAGCAGCGGCACGGCATATTCGGTGCCGTATTCGACCGCGCTCCAGAACAGACCGACCAGCGCGACGATCGCCAGCGAATAGGCGCCGAGACGCGGCGCGACCTTCACCGGTTCCAGCGCCAGCGGCTTCAGCGCCGGCACCAGCGAGACGAGCTGCGCCCGCCAGGCCCGGTCCT